>NZ_JBMOLD010000003.1:0-116335 GCF_049325435.1 Melioribacter sp.
TTTTTGTTCCTATTATTTGTATTTTGCATAAGAGACTCCTTTTAGTTTTTTTAGTTGCCTAAACCAAAAATTACTAATTTTTCAGGAGTCTCTCTTTTTTATTTTCAACTAAAAATGAATTTACACCATCATATATTAAATTATGTTAAAAAATTAGAATATTTTAACGCTGTATTCAAAAAGGAGAAGTTATGGCTACCTACCCAATCAAACGTTTAAGACGATTAAGATACAATCCTATTGTGAGGGATTTAGTACGCGAGACCAAAATAAGTAAAGAAGATTTGATTTATCCTTTGTTTGTAGTGCCTGGCGAAAAGGTTAAAAAAGAAATTGGTTCAATGCCAGGTGTGTATCAAATGTCAATCGATATACTTGTTGAAGAATGCAAAGAACTGGAACAACTGGGCGTGCCTGCTGTAATTTTATTTGGCATTCCGGAACATAAAGACGAAAAAGGTTTGGACGCGTACAATCCCGAAGGCATTATTCAACGCGCCGTCCGGGCAATTAAAAAAGAAGTTAAAAACCTTCTGGTGATTACCGACGTATGTCTGTGCGAGTATACTTCTCACGGACATTGCGGACTGCTTGACGGCGAAAAGATTCTCAATGACGAAACCGTTGAACTGTTAGCCAGAGAAGCTCTGACGCACGTTCAGGCGGGAGCCGATATTGTAGCTCCTTCCGATATGATGGACGGCAGAGTGGCCGCTATCAGAAAAATACTCGACGAGAACGGTTTTACTGAAATTCCGATTATGAGTTATGCGGTTAAATACGCTTCGGGATTTTACGGACCATTCAGAGACGCCGCCGAATCCGCTCCGGCATTCGGCGACAGGAGATCGCATCAGATGGACGTGGCTAATGCGCTCGAAGCTCTAAGAGAAGCGGAAACCGATATCGAAGAAGGAGCGGATATCATAATGGTTAAGCCCGCAGGCGCGTATCTCGACATTATATGGCGCGTTAAAGAAAAATTCGGAATGCCGACGGCGGCTTACCAGGTGAGCGGCGAATATTCGATGATTAAAGCCGCAGGAAAAAACGGCTGGCTCGACGAACAAAGGGTAATGCTCGAATCTTTGATCGCGATCAAACGCGCCGGCGCCGATATGATACTTACTTATTTCGCTAAAGACGTCGCCCGTCTGTTGAAGTGATTTTATAATTTGTAAAAATTTTCAGAGATTACATTCGCTGCCCCGGTTTTCAAGCCGGGGTTATTTATAATAAAGGATTCATGAATTGAACATCATTTATTTTACAATATATTAGCAAACTCACAAAAACAAAAATTGATACGGTCATTTTGAGGAATCCCGCTACTGACGGGATGACGAAAAATCTGTTTGTATTTTTTATTAATGCGCATATCTTTTTTGAGATTCTTTACCCGCCGATAGCGGATTCAGAAAGACATATAGTATTAATTTTCCTTTCACCATTGTATTGAATACTGCAAACGCTGTAATTTGTCTTTCTGAGGAGATCCGACGTAGACGGAACGACGAGGAATCCGTATGCCAGATTCCTGAGATACTTCCCCCGCATTCTGCGGGGTCAGTATGACAGATCACTAATCCCTGATCCCTAATCCCTAATCCCTAACTCCGGGGAATTCGACAGAGGCGGTATCGACGAATCTGTATGTCAGAGATTCTTCACCCGTCTGCGACGGGATTCAGAATGACAAAATAGTACTAATTTTAATCCTCACATTTAGAACGACAAACGCTATAAAGTGTCATTCTGAGGAGTCCCGGCGTAGACGGGACGACGAAGAATCCGAGTGACTATTTTGATATACTTAACTAACCAGGAGATGCTTCCCCCGCTGGCGGGACGAAGTAATTTCACCGGCATGCATTTGAGTTTGCTTCGTCGCTCGCTCCTCGCAAAGACGGGTTTTATTCAGATTTGCATTCCCTGCATTCTGCGGAGTCGTACAGACTTCCTTTCGCTATTTGTCATTACGAGCCCCGTTTACAACGGGGCGAAGTAATCTATAGTGACATTAATTAGCGTTTGCTTCCCCCGCATTCTGCGGGGTCGCAAAGACAAGGGCGTTTGTAGCGCTGAAGTGCGGGCGCCTGCCTACCGGTAGGCAGGTTCTTAGTGTAGACGTGCCGGCGTTCTATGTTGTGTAACATTGAACGATAAACCACGAACTCCCAAACGACGAACCCAAAAACTCCTAATCCCTGATCCCTGATTACACAACGAACGTTGAACTCCCAAACTAAGAACCCCGAAACTCCTAATCCCTAATCCCTGGCACCTAATCCCTACCTTCCCAACCATCTCTCCCTGCAATTTATTATTTTTACGTTTTCTTTTAAGAATATTATAGTATGTCTGAAAGTAAAACGGAATATCCAATAATACCGCCGGAAGACGGCAGCGCCAGGAGAATTTTGCCCTCCATAAAAAACAATTTCCGGCTGAAAAATACATTTGCCGCTCTCCGGCACAGAAATTACAGAATCTGGTTCTGGGGGCAAATGATTTCGTTGTTCGGTTCGTGGATGCAGAACACGGCGCTCGCATTCTTTGTATATGAACTGACGAAATCGCCGGCGTTTCTGGGATATGTAGGATTTGCAGGAGGAATACCCGCATGGATTTTAACTTTTTATGCGGGCGTTGTCGCAGACCGTTTCGACAGAAGAAAAATCCTTATTTATACTCAATCTGGTATGATGTTTCTGTCATTGATTCTTTCGCTTCTTACAATTTCGGGAATTATTGAAAGCTGGCATATTTTACTTATATCTGCCGGAATGGGCACGATGAATACATTTGACGCTCCGGCTCGTCATGCTTTTGTAAACGAAATGGTCCCGCGCGAGGATATGGTTAACGCAATCGCTCTCAATTCTACAATGTTTAACACGGCAACTTCTATCGGTCCCGCATTGGGAGGAATAATCTATGCTCTGCTCGGTCCGGCGGCATGTTTTGTAATTAATACCGTCTCCTTTATGGCTGTTTTGATCGGGCTATTGCGTATGAATGTTAAGCCGATAGAAAAAGCAAAAGAGCGCAACTCGGTGTTTAAGGATATTAAAGAAGGATTCGGATATTTGTTTGCTCAAAAGACCATAATGGCTTTTGTCTTGATTGTAATTACCATCAGTCTGTTCGGAATTTCTCTTGTTACTATATTTCCTGCATGGGCGGTAAATATTCTAAATGGCGACGCAACCACAAACGGATTTATGCAATCTGCCAGGGGAGTGGGAGCCGTAACCTTTGCGTTAATAATTGCAACCGTAAATAAATACGTCGTAAGAGGAAGGATTCTATCCTATGCCGCGCTGGCGGTTCCGATTGTAATTATCGTTTTTTCATTCAACAGGTCGTTTGTCATTACGTTGCTGTTGCTGGCGCTGCTGGGCGGCTTAATGATTGTAATATACAATCTTTGTAACGGTCTCATTCAAACGCTCGTGGAAGAAAAGTTTCGCGGACGTATAATGAGTCTTTATACTTTTTCGTTTTTAGCCTTTGCCCCGCTGGGTTCACTTTTAATCGGAAGCGAAGCCGAGCTGGTGGGAATACCGACAGCCGTACAGATTAACGGAATAATTCTGCTTTTGATTTTCTCGTTTATTATCTATCGGTTTCCGCGATTGAAGAAAATTATATAAACATTCGACGAATCCTTAATCAAATTTCAATTTCATCGGGATCGTCTTCTTTTTCTATTATCTTCCATTCGTTTTCTTCCGGATCGAAATCGGCAATTCTTTCGAGCGGAACTTTGAAATATTTGCCGTAAGCCGTAGCCGCCGTTTCGCCGTTTTGCAAATAAATTTCTCCCGTGCCTTCGAAAATTCGGTTGTTTTCTTTTGTTATTCTGCCGACTACTTTCAATTCTTCGTTTAAAGGAATCGGCTTTTTGAATTTAACGTTGAGTTCAATCGTCACGCCCCAAACTTCAGTGTCGTATTTATTCAGGATAGCCCTTCCGATGGTTTCGTCCAGAACCGCGCTGGCTACGCCGCCGTGTAGTCTGCCGGGATAACTCTGATGCTCTTCGCACGGCTTGAATAAAGCAATCAATTCCTGACCTTCGGTAACGTAAAAATGCGCTTTTAGTCCCAGATCGTTTTTCATACCGCACACAAAGCATAACTTTGAATTTTTCTGTTTGCCCACGATTTTATGCTTCATTATTACACCGAAATTTTTTTAGTTCAAATATAAAGAAATAATTGCTATTAATTTAATTTTCTTCAAAAATTACGTGATAACGGTTATACGATTTGTAATAGCATTAATATTTAGTTATTTTTGCCGTAATTTTTTAGGAAGTTAAGGAGACAAAACAGCGTTATGGAATTTAAGAAACGCACGCATACATGCGGAGAATTAAGAGAATCCAATATCGGAGAAAGAGTCGTTCTCAACGGCTGGGTTGCAACGCGACGCGATTTGGGCGGCGTTATTTTTATTGAACTCCGCGACCGCTACGGAATTACTCAAGTGGTTTTCGAACCCGGATATAACTCCGAAGCGCATGAAATAGCAAAAAAATTAAGAAGCGAATACGTGATCTCGATCGAAGGTTTGGTTAGAAAAAGACCCGAAGGAACCGAAAATCCGGCGCTCGAAACCGGTATGATCGACGTGATGGTCGACAAACTTGTTATTCTTAATTCCGCCGAAACTCCGCCTTTCCAGATCGAAGACGATATCGACGTCAGCGAGGATATAAGATTGAAATACAGATATCTGGATTTACGCAGACCCGTAATGCAAAAAAGTCTCCTTCTCCGCCATAAGATGTACCAGATAACCAGAAAATATTTCGATTCGAATAACTTTGTGGAAATTGAGACTCCGTTTTTAATGAAATCGACTCCCGAAGGAGCGCGGGATTTTCTTGTGCCCAGCAGACTTCATAAAGGAAAATTTTATGCATTGCCGCAATCGCCTCAAACATACAAACAGATTTTGATGGTCTCCGGCTACGACAGATATTTCCAGATCGTTCGTTGCTTCCGCGACGAAGATCTGAGAGCCGACAGACAGTATGAATTTACTCAGATTGACGTTGAAATGTCGTTCGCGGATGTGGAAGACGTTCTTGCTGTAGCCGAAGGTTTGATGAAAGAATTTTTCAAAGATATCTGGGGCATTGAATTAAGTACTCCGATACCCCGACTTACTTTCGACGAAGCGATGGAAAAATACGGCAGCGACAAACCCGACCTCAGGTTCGGACTCGAGATGGTTACGTTAAACGAAGTGTTCAAAAATTCGGAGTTTCGCGTATTTAAAGAATCGATTCAGAAAGAAGGTATTATTACGGGTTTGAAAGCCGAAGGCTGCGGTGAATATACAAGAAATCAACTCGACGGTTTGACCGATTATGCAAAAAAATTGGGAGCCGGCGGCTTGATATGGATGCGCGTAAAAGATAATGAACTCGAAGCTCCTATAGCCAAATTTTTGAGCGACGAAGAAAAATCGAATCTTGTAAGTAAAATGGAAGCCAAGCCGGGCGACCTGCTGCTCTTATTGACCGGTCCGCGTTTGAAAACATTGTCGATTATGGGTACGCTTCGCCTCGAAATGGCAAGAAGAATGAATCTCCTCGAAAAGAACGATAAACACGCATTGCTCTGGGTTACGGATTTTCCGCTGTTCGAATGGGACGACGAAACCAAGCGTTATTATGCAATGCACCATCCTTTTACTTCCCCGAGAATAGAAGATATACCTTTGATGGATACCGATCCGTCTCAGGTTAAAGCGCGCGCGTACGACCTCGTGCTCGACGGAAACGAAATTGCCGGCGGCAGTATTCGTATTCACAGTTCCGACCTGCAGGCAAAAATGTTCAAAACGCTCGGCATAAGCGACGAGGAAGCCAGGGAAAAATTCGGATTCCTGATGAACGCTTTCAAATACGGCGCTCCGCCGCACGGAGGAATCGCATTCGGATTCGACAGGCTTGTAATGCTCTTTGCAGGTAAATCTTCGATAAGAGACGTGATAGCGTTTCCGAAAACATCGAGCGGAATTTCGCTTATGGACGACGCCCCTTCGTTTGTAGACGACGCTCAATTGACGGAACTTCATATCCGCGTGAGAAAGTGAGCTAATTTAAATTCGCGATTTTCCTGTGCGTGATTGCGGATGGTTTTGGGGTTCGTCGTTTGGGAGTTCGTGGTTTATCGTTCAATGTTATACAACATAGAACGCCGGCACGTCTACACTCCTAGCGCCCGCACTACCGCGCTACAAACGCCCTTGTCTTTGCGACCCCGCAGAATGCGGGGGAAGCAAACGCTAATTAATGTCACTGTAGATTACTTCGCCCCGTTGTAAGCGGGCTCGTAATGACGAATAGCGAATGGAAGTCTGTACGACTCCGCAGAATACGGGGAAAGCAAATCTGAATAAAACCCCGTCTTTGCGAGGATCGAGCTAAGCGAGCGACGAAGCAAACTCAAATGCATGCCGGTGAAATTACTTCGTCCCGCCAGCGGGGGAAGTTTCTCCTGGTTAGTTAAGTATATCAAAATAGTCACTCGGATTCTTCGTCGTCCCGTCTATGTCGGGACTCCTCAGAATGACACTTTATAGCGTTTGTCGTTCTAAATGCGAGGATTAAAATTAGTACTATTTTGTCATTCTGAATCCCACCGTAGTGTAATTATTTCTGAGTTACTCTGAGTATGACGATAAACCAATAATAGCGACAAACATTTACATGTAATTTTTACAACTCTATATTAAAATACTTCTCCGTTCGAAGAAAAAACTTTGCTTTATTTCCGCCCTTTCTTATATTCCATTGGATATTATCGGAAATTATTACCGATTAAAAATTGGTGCGGTATTTGTTAAAGATTCAGGTAGTAACAGCCGATAATAACAAGTAAAAAATATCGGGGCTTTTTAAGTGGGACAGCAACAACTGCTATTAATAGTACTCGGAATTATAATTGTAGGATTAGCAATTTTTATGGGCATAAACCTTTTCAGAGCGAATGCCATCGAAGCCAAAAGAAACAACGTTACAAATGAACTGGTAAATCTTGCCGCTATGGCGCAACAATATTACCTGAAACCGCGGGCTTTGGGCGGCGGAGCGAGGTCATTCGTCGGTTGGTCTATTCCGGAAGAGCTTAAATTAACCGCTAATGGCAATTATCGGATTGAAACAATCGGACAGGACAGCGTTGTAATTATTGGCACGGGAAATGAGGTGGTTACGGGTAACGACTCTGTAAAAGTAAGAATATCGGTCGGAGCTACTTCTTTTAAAACCATTGTAATTAATTAAAGATTATTGATAAATTTTTCTGAAATATTGTCCTTTACTAATTAACATAACACAAACAAATTAACAGGAGTAAGTTATGGGTCAACAACAATTATTACTTATCGTTCTAGGCGTTATTATCGTAGGTATTGCCGTAGTCGTCGGTATTAACGTATTTACGGCAAGCAGCACACAGGCTAACAGAGACGCTGTTATTGCCGACCTGACAAACCTTGCTTCTCTGGCTCAGCAATACTATCGTAAACCGACAGCGCTCGGCGGCGGCGGAAATACCTTTACCGGCTGGACAATTCCGGCTCAGCTCGATACGACCGGAAATGGAACTTATACTGCCACTGTAGCCGCTCAATCAGTTACTTTAGTAGGCACAGGTACTGAGACCGGCAATGACGGAACGAATAAAGTTAAAGTGACTATGGTGGTCGGTCCAAATGACATAACCTCGACGACCATTAACAACTGATTTTTTAGAATTATTGAAAATGCTGGTAAAACAATTTATTATTGTTTTACCGGCATTCTTGTTATTAAAAGAGCGGAAAAATTCTCATGATCGAAGTCAGATTCAGCGCAATCAAACCGAACGGACAGGCGATTACGGGCACTTTAAACGAGCCTTCCTACGGCGAGGCTAAAAAGAAAATCCATAAACTGGCCGAAAAGCATAATCTTAAAATCCGCTCGATCCAGAAAAAAAATTCTTATATATATAAAATAAGACGCGGCAACGAAAAACCGATTACGGGCGAACAGAGAGCTTTTTCGAAAGAAGAAGTAGTAAACGCTCTCCAAAAATTGGGTTACGACGTAATATCGGTTAATAAAAAATTACTTGAACTCAATTTCAAACCGCCTCAACAGGATATCGTTTCTTTTGTTAAGATTTCAGCCGAACTGCTCGAACAAAAACTGCCTTACAGCGAAATACTTACGCTCCTTATAAACGACATTGAAAACAAAACACTCAGAGAGACCCTAAAACAAATTAACAACGAATTGAAAAAAGGCGCAGACAGCCAAACCACTTTTTTAAGATACCAGTCGATATTCGGCAAGTTTACGGCTTATATGCTCGGACTGGCATCCAAAAGCGGCAATATGGCGGAAATTTATAAAGCCACCGCCAAATTCCTCGAGCGCCAGCAGGAATTTCGTAAAAATTTGAGAAGCGCTCTCATCACTCCGCTGGTTACATTATTTGTCCTTTTTCTGGCTGTTTTGTTTTATGTCGGGTATATTTTTCCTGAGACCGCCAAGCTTTTTGTGAAATTTAAGATCGATTTACCGCCTCTTACAGCCGCAACTCTTAAATTAAGCGAGTTTTTAATCGATAATGTATTATGGGTAACTCTGGCGTCGGTTCTGCCGCCCATTTTTTTGTGGCAGTTTGCCAAAAGCAAGAAAGGCAAAATGATTGTCGACAGGCTGATGTACAAGATACCTATTATCGGTTCTTTGATTCATAAAACTTCGATCGAAGTATTCTGCCGCGTATTTTATACGCTCTACAGCGGCTCTGCCGAAAGTATCGAACCGATAAGAATTGCTGCGGAAGCCACGGGGAATTCGTATTTTGAACATCAGATAAAAAACGTGGCTATACCCTTGATGATTAAAAAAGGCATCGGAGTTACGGAAGCTTTTCAGGCGAGCGGTGTTTTTACAGATACGGCGATATCGCGTTTCCATTCCGGCGAGGAAACCGGAACTATTAAAAATACGGCGCTGCAGCTTGCTAATTATTACGAAAGCGAAACCGTATTCCGGCTAAAAAACGTCATCGAATTGATACAGGTGGTAATTGCAATGATTATTATGATTGTAATGATCGCTTTGACGCTGATTTCCGCAGAAACGGCGACGATCAGTCCGAAATCCCCGATGATGGGGTAACGTATAATTTTATAAAAAAGGTATTTGGTTATGTTGGATTCACAACTCGAAATGGCTGACAAGATCGGTTATCTCCTTCTGAAAAAAGGTATAATCGATTCCAACATACTCGAGCAGGCGCTTAAAATAAAGGAAGCCGATCAGCTCCAGAAAAAACGCAATCTCGCTCAGATACTGGTCGAGGAATTCGGTTTTGAACACGATGTGATTTTCCGCGAAGTAGCTATCCTCTATGCTTTCAAGGAATTGAATATTAAACCCGAAGAGCTGCCGGAAGAGCGGATCAACGAAATTAAGAATATTATGACCAAGCAGGGCGACGAAGTAAAGCGCCTTCTGCTGGAACATCGCGTTATTCCGTTTAAATACGACGAAAAAATCAAAGATAAACTCATACTCGCCGCAGTCGATCCGACAGACAGGAACCTGCCCAAAATAGCATACGCTCTCAACGCCAAAAAATACGAGATCAATTACCTGCGCAAAAAGGACTACGACAAATTGATCAATATGCTGATAACTTCGGAAAACGAATATCTTAAAATGATTCAGGAAGCCGAAGAAGAATTTCAGGTGGCGCAGGACGAAGCCAGCATCGACGAAGAAGAACTCGACGCCGAAATAAACAAAAGCGCGCTGATAAATCTGGTCGAAGCCGCTTTGGTCGAAGGCGTAAGAAAAGGCGTCAGCGATATTCACATTATTCCCAAATCGGCTACCCGAACCGAAATCCATTTCAGAATCGACGGCAAATTGCAATTGTGGCACGTTCAGGAAAATACGATGCCCGAAGCCGTTATGGCAGTTGTTAAAGACCGTTCCAAGGGACTCGACCGCTTCGAACGCGAAAAAGCGCAGGACGGTTTTATTCAAAGGGAAATCGACGGACACATTATACGATTTCGCGTTTCCGTATTGCCCACTGTGGGTACCGAACTCAGAAATAAATTCGAAAGCATTGTAATTCGTATTCTCGACGACAGAAAAGTTATACGCGATTTGAGCAAATTAGGTTTGACCGGCTATGCGCGCACGGCTTTCGAGAAAGCTATCAAGCAGCCGCAGGGTATGGTTATTCTTACCGGTCCTACCGGAAGCGGTAAATCGACTACTTTGATTGCCGCTTTGTATCAGGTAATCGACCCGACGAAAAACGTTCTTACCGTGGAAGATCCGGTCGAATATGTTATCGAAGGCGCGCGTCAGCTTAAGATCGGTCATAAAATGAATTTCGAACAGGCAATCAGAGCTATTTTGCGTCACGACCCGGATATCGTTTTGGTCGGCGAAATGCGCGATAAAGAAACCGCCGAGACGGCAATTAAACTTGCTAATACGGGTCACCTTACTTTTTCAACGCTTCACACAAACGACGCTCCGAGCGCCGTTGCCCGTCTTTATAAAATGGGAATTGAACCGTTCCTTATTGCATATGCAATTAATATTATCGTCGCTCAGCGTCTGATTAGAAGGCTGTGCGAATCATGCAAAAGAAAAGTGGATAATATTGAAGAACATATCAAATCTTCGGGTTTGAATTTGGAAGAATGGCAGGGATACGAAATTTATGAAGCCGTCGGCTGCGAAAAATGCAATAATACGGGATATAAAGGACGTCTTGCCATACACGAAGCGCTCTATTTTACAAAAGAAATAAGAAAAATAATCGTTTCTTCCGGCGAGGAAGTCGACGAAGAAGCCATCAGAAACCAGGCGCGCAAAGACGGTACGAAGAGTTTGCGCGAATCGGGTTTCGAAAAAGTAAGATTGGGCCTTACCTCGATTCAGGAGGTAATCGGCGCAACAATGGAAGATTAATAAGAATAATTTCTTTATTTTAATAATTATGACTGAACAGGCTAAACAATTATTATCGGCGTTTGTATCGAAGATACCCGAAATTTATTTCGGTCCGGAAAGGGTGCGTTTTATCGCCGATCATATCGATAAATTGAGCGAAGAGCAGAAACTGCTTCTGCTCAAATATGCAAATCACATTCTTTCTTTGATGCTTGAGCGTCAGGCTTCCGACGTTGAAATCGGCGGTTTCGGAACCCAGGGTTACGTCTGGTTCAGAATCTTCGGCAATAAAGAACGCGTCGAAGACCTGCCGCAGATGAATCCCGACGAAGCCGGCGTACTGATAATGTCGTTGTTGAATCCCAATCAGCGTCAGATACTTCTGAACGAGCGGAATCTCGATTTCAGTTATACTTTCTTTTATGAAAAAGAAAATGTTAACGTACGGTTTCGCGCCGACGCTTATTTCGACCTCGATACGCTTGCATTGAACATGCGCGCAATTCAGGCTAAAGTGAGACCTTTGAATTCGCTCGAGTTCCATCCGCTCGCGGTTAAAGCAATGAGCCATAATTATATAAAATTCGGGCTTTCGCTTGTAACCGGTATCACCGGTTCGGGTAAATCGACCACGCTCGACGCCATTATCGATTACCATAATCAATTCGATCCGTGCCACATTGTGATTATCGCATCGCCGGTGGAATACGTACATACATCCAAAAAATCAATTATAAAACACCGCGAAGTCGGAAGGGACGTGCTCTCGTTCAAGGACGGAGTTATTCAGGCTTTGCGTCAGGACCCCGACATAATTGTAATCGGCGAAATGCGAGACCCGGAAACGATCATGGCAGCGCTCGAAGTTACAGATACGGGTCATAAAGTATTTTCGACTCTGCATACGTCTTCGGCCGTCGAATCGATCGACCGCATAATAGCGGAAGTTCATCCTTCCGAACAGGAGCGCGTCAGAAACCGATTGGCGGACGTCTTGATATCCGTGGTCTCTCAAAAACTCGTGCCTAGTCTCGACGGCAAACGCGTCCTTGCTAAAGAAGTGCTGATTGTCACTCCGAGCGTTAAAGCCGCCATCAAAAACAACAATACAAGCGAAATTTACATGATGATAAATCAAGGCGCGCAACAGGGCATGATTACTCTGGAACAGGATTTGATTAGACTTTATACCGAGCGAAAGATTTCGAAGGAGAACGCTATCGCGTACGCAAATAACAAAACGCGCATTATGCAGTTACTAAAAGCGGGATAATATGAAATATCTTGTAAGCGTTTATACGGAAGGGAACAATGCAAAAGCGGCATTGCTCGAAAAGGAGAAAGAATCCGTAAAGGTTTTGCGGGTTTTGTCGCTCTCCGTATCCGCGCCCGGCGACGCCGGCTCGAACAATTTCATGCTCGATCTGGAGACTCCCGCCGCAGATAACGATTTGTCGTTCGATGAATTGGAAAACATAGCCGAAGGCGAGAGCGAAAGCGGCGACGCGTCGGATATCTCGCGATTGAATTCGATATTGTCGGGCATTAAACTTTCTCAGGTTCAGTTCATGCCCGTAGTCGGCGAACCGACGGCAAATTATCATTTCTCGGAAATGCCCGCCGACGCAAACAAGAAGAAATTATTACAGGCAATTATTTCCGACATCTACGATTCAAAAGGCGTCAAAGTAACGCCCGATATGCTCGGCTATACAGAATTCGACGAAAAAACAATTCTTAGCGTTTTTCTCGAAGGCGATATACCCGCAGTTAGTCTCATTAACCGGCTGGCTAATTTTAATAAACGTCGCTATCTGAAAATTCCCGCCATTAAACCCGCTGAATTGTCGCTGGCTTATTATGCGGCAAAAAACGGAAACTTTTTTCCGGAAGACAATACGCTTATAATTTATATCGGCAGGGAAACGAGCAAGCTTATATTCCTCGAAGGAAATAAATTGAAACATATCGGAGCCACGCTTGACGTAGGCGTTTCAAATTTGCATACTTACGACGTTTATTTTTCGAAGATACTCCTCGAAATGGAAAACGGCGGCATCTCCAAATTAGACAATATAATTTTGTGCGGCGAAGACCGTTCGGAAAATTTGATCCTTTCTTTTTACGGCACGTTCCCGGAAGCCAACGTCAGCGAGATGAAATTCGAAGATATCGACATTTCCGAATTGAGCGAAGAAAATCAAAGAGACCTGGCTCTCTACTCCATACCGATTTCGGCGGGCGTCGAATATTTCGACGAGCTGGATAAAAAACATAAAGGCGTCAATATACTGCCGCGTTACATTCAGGAGAATCAGAAATTCCTCCAGTTCGGATGGCACAGTTACGCGTTGATGCCTCTGTTGTTCGGCGCTACGTTCTTCTTTACATTCGAAATTTTGTCGAATATGCAGAAGATCAACGAACTCGACATGGAAATTGCCAGACTGAATCAAAAGCAGATACAAAATCAGGCGTTGATTGAAGAAATAACCCCGCTTCAAAACAGAATTAACAGCTTCGACGCGACTCAGTCGATACTCGATTCGGCTACGGTCGATGCGGGAATCTGGAGCGATAATCTTTCGTCGATATCCGACTTTATGGAGCGGCGAAGGAATTTCTGGATATCGAAATTCGAAAATCCCAATCCGGGCGATATTATCATTTACGGTTTTTCGCTCTCGAGAAGCGTGCTTACGGAATTTGCCAGAAATTATCCGGCCGCGGTTGTCAAAAGCATTAATTCGGAAACAATACGCGAAAAGACGGCTTTCTCATATATAATTAACCTGAAACTCAACGAAAAGCAGAGCGACGTTCAATGAGCGCCAAAGTCAAAAATACGGTGATAATTTTTATCATTCTTGTGCTGATAGTTATTGGCGGCGCTCTCTTTAATTATGTCTATCTTAAAGGCAAAATAGAAGACAGACAGAAAAAAATTAAAGATATGACTTTGTTCCAGCTCGACACCGAAACTCTGGAACAGCAGCTTATTCTTTTGAGGGACAGAGTTGCAAAACTCGACTCGATTTTGTCGAACAGAAAATATAACGTTCCGTTTAACCTGCCGCAATCCGATTTCTATGATTTTGTCAACAGAGTTTCGTTCACATTTTCGCCTTACTCCTATGTGAATATCGAATACGACAGAACCGAAACGGGCGCGCAGCTGAATTATTATGTTTATAAATTGAGCGGGGTTGCCGATTTCAATGATTTGAATCGACTGATTTATGCAATCGAAGAGAGCAAGATGTTGAAGAAAATCGGCGATCTTAATATGGCAAACAACGTACAGGTGGACGAAGACGGCGTTCCGCATTATCTGGTCTCGTTTAAATTTACTGCGATGGTTTATTTTTCCAACGACGATCGGTTTTATGTGAAAGATTATAAGGAAAACCGGCTGACGTCAAATCCGATATACGACGTTTTCTATCCGTTAATACGCAATGAAATTCCGCCGAATGTGGAAGGACTTCTGGACGTTCAAACAGCGTCGCTGCTGGCGCTCATACCCGACGGCGCATTCCTTTCCGACGCCAACGGCAATACGTATCTTCTATGGGAAGGCGACAGGGTCTATCTCGGATATTTGACTAAAATCGATTACGACAACAATCAGGTCGATTTCCTTCTGAATAAAGGAGGCATTGTCGAAACGGTTACTCTCAAACTCGAAAAAGAAAATAAAAAGAGTAAATAAAATGAAAAGGTTAATTTTTATATCGGTCTTATTAATTGCCTCGTTGCTGAACGCTCAAGCGGACCTTCAGGAAAAATTGAAAGGCTATGTCAATCCGGAAGAACTGGTAACGCTTTCCGAAAATATTACTTTCAATCAGGCAATCGAAGTGCTGAGCGCGGTAAGTCAGAAAATAACGGGCAAAAAAATCGTATCGACAGTCGATATCAATCAACCGATCGGTATAGAATTGAAAAACATTCAATACAAAAAAGCCTTGTTGATAATCGTTCAGTACAATAATTTGATGTACGAGGAAACCGAATCGACGATAATCGTTAAAAGAAAAGACGACTCGAAAGCCGAACTTTCAAAAGAGATCTATGCGCCGGTCGACGAACGCGAAGTTAAAATTTCAGCGCTCCTCTTTGAAGGTAATGTAGCCGAAATGAGAGAACGCGGTATTAATTGGGAGTTTCTCCTTTCGCGAAGCGGGCTCTCGATCGGAAGTAAACTCGTTACGCTGCAGGAGGAACAACAACAAACCTCCACGACAAATCAGGTGCAGCAACAGCCGCCCGAATTCGGCGTGGAAACGAGCTCTCAATTTACAATGGGAGAATTCGATGGCGACGCTACAGCATTATTCCGTTTCTTCGAAACCGAAAATCTCGGAAAAATTATTTCGCGCCCGACGGTAAGCACGGTCAACGGAGTTAAGGGCAGAACCCAGGTCGGCTCGGATATATCGATTAAAGAGCGCGACTTTGCCGGAAATATAATCGACCGATTCTATTCTACCGGCACGATAATCGAAGTTACTCCTTATATTTATACCGAAGACGGTATCGACTATGTTTATCTTAAACTAAAAGTCGAAAGAAGCTCGGCGAATCCGGGAACAATTACAACCGAGATACGAAAGACCACCGCCGAAACAAGCGTCCTTCTGCTCGACGGCGAAGAAACCGCAATCGGAGGACTCTACGTCAACGAAGAAACTTCCGACAGGCGCGGCGTGCCGATTTTGAAAGATCTGCCCTGGTGGGTTCTGGGACTGAGATATATTTTCGGATACGACCAGAAATCAATAGCCACTAAAGAAATTATCATGCTAATTAAAGCCGATATATTGCCGTCGCTTAAAGACAGAATAGCCGACAAAAAAGGCAAAGGCGTTTTGAAAGAGCAAATGAAAAAGAACGCCGAAGAAATGCGGCAGTATATGCAGGAATCCCAGCGGGATAAAGAGAACAAAGATAAATAATACGGCGACACATTAATTATGTCGGGAAAAGATGAAACTAAATGCCAAGCTGATATTAATATCGCTTGTAATAGCGCTTATTACTATTGCCGCTACTTCAACTATTTATTACTCGCTGACAGACAGGCTTTTTACGCGCTTTAAATCGCAGCTTATTCTGAATTCAACCAACGATCTCGCGTTCCTGTTCGAGAATTATTTACAACAAAACGAATACGACGTAAAACGAATTGCAGGCAACGGTAATTCGTATAATATCGACTCGCTCGACGTCGATTTCATTTTTACCTTGAAAGATAATTCCGTAATCGATCTGCAATCGCTCAAAGTTAAGAAAAATGCCGGCTTGAATTTGAGCCGCCTGGATTTCAAAGAATTTATAAATAACAATCCGGGAATTGTCCTTGGTTATTGGAACGCACCGGATAATAAGATTTATTATTACGGAACGGTAATCGATTCGGACTTCCTGAATAAAATAAGCGAAAAAATCCGGTCGGAAGTGGCGCTCGTGGTCAATAATAGAGTTATGGAAGCGTCGAATTCCTCGAAGAACAAGAATATTATGAGCTATCTCGACAAAGCCGTCGAAAATCTCAAATACAAAAACAACTACGATATTTTCAGCGAAGAATCGGACGAGATCGATTTCAGCGCTTCGATTTACGCTCCCAGACAAATTATTACTCCTTCCGGAAAATTTTCATTTCTTACATTCGACACTTTCGAAGAAGGAGTGAATTTCAGAAATACGCTAAAGAACGTCGTGATTCTGATTGTCGTATCGGGCGGCGCCTTCACGTTCATTATCGTTCTTATTTTTACTTATAAATTCAGAAAGCAGATATCGATACTCGACGAAGCCGCCGAGATTACGGCGCGAGGGGATTTAAATCACAGAGCGCGCATTATTACTAAAGACGAAATCGGAAAACTCGGCGAGGCTTTCAATAAAATGCTCGACGTGATAAACGAAAAAGAAAACGCCGAGAGGGAATACACCGAATTTATTAAACTGATAAACCGTAATCCCACGCTCGATGAAATATGCGACGCAGCGTTGAATAAAATTATCAAAACGACTCAAATCGGTTTCGGAGTAATACATATAGTCGATAAAAACAAATTGGTCGTCGGAGCCTCTTACGGAATCGACAAGGATTCGATCGAAAAGCCCGCCGCCTATCTCAATCAAACAATTGAGAAAGGCGAAACCGTTGAACTTACGTTCGATGAAAATCATCCCGAAATTAAAACCGGACTAAGCGCCATCAAAATTCGTTATCTGCTCTTATACCCGATAATTTATAACGATAAGACAGTCGCCGTATTGGAACTGGCGTCGGAAAAATTGCCGGAAAAAGACATTAAAATTTATCTGAATAATATTCAGGAACAGCTTGCAATCGGGCTGGTAAACGCACGCTCTTTACAACAGCTCGAAAATATTGTCGGCGAGTTGAGACGCCTTAACGAAGAATATCAATCGCAAAACAAAGAATTGAAACAGCTTCATCTGGAATTAAAGCAAAAAGCCGAAGAACTGGAAAAGGAAAGAAAAAAAGCCGTCGAACTTTCCGACATTAAATCGCGCTTTCTTGCCAACATGTCCCACGAATTGAGAACGCCGCTGATTTCGATACTCGGACTGACGGAATTGATGTTAAAAGAAATTCATTCGGAAAAGAGCGGCAAAAAATTAAAGGTGATTTTGAGAAACGGCAGAAAACTTTTGAGACTGATTAATAACATCCTCGATTTTTCCAAAGTTGACGCCGGCAAACTGGAATTGAACAAAGAGAGATTTTTATTGTCGGAATTAATAGACGATATCCTTATCGAGGTCGAACAGATAGCGGACGAAAAAAATCTCAAATTTATTGTTGACTTTCCTGAAAACGTCGATTTTATTGTGGAGACGGACCGTTCGAAACTCGAACAGATCCTTTCGAATTTATTGGTCAATGCATTTAAATTTACCGAAAAGGGATATGTTAAACTGAAAGTGGAACAGACCGGCGAAACCTCGCTCTATTTTGAAGTGGAAGATACGGGCATAGGCATTCCGGAAGAAAACAAGGGAAGGATATTCGAAGAGTTCGGCAGAATCGACGCCGGCGCGTCGCGTAAATACGGCGGAGCCGGTCTCGGTCTCTCGATCGCGAAACATTTTCTGGAATTGATGGATTCGGAAATCGAACTCGAATCGAAAACCGGCGAAGGCTCGCGTTTTTCCTTCCTTCTTAAGGACGTATTAATCGACATAATAGAATCGGAAGCCGAGCCCGTAAAACAGGGGGAAGAAATCCGTAAAAAATGCGCCGTGATAATAACAACCAATAAAAACACCTATAAATTAATTGCGGATTACCTTACGTCGTATGATTACGACGTGAATGATATCAATACCGGGAATTTGTCCGAACTGAAGACGGAGCGCGCTCCCGACCTGTTTATAATCGGCAACATCGACGACCGCGGCAAGGAATGGGAAGCGCTTTTCAAATTGAAGACTGGTGAATACGGAAACATTCCCGTTATAATCCTTACGGTGCTGGAAGACCAAAAAGTAGGCTGGATACCAAACATATTCGATTTTACGGTTAAACCGGTATCGGCTGCGTCGCTGAAAAAATTGACCCAGGAAATTGAAAATTATCTCGGCAAAAAAAACGACGCTCTTATCTGGGTGGATAAAAAGAAAGAAGTATTCGACAAATTGAAAAACGAAGGCTTTCCGGAAATCGAATACAAATCGAACCTCGAGGCGGCAATGGGCGCTCTCGATTTTAATTCTACTCAGATATTTTTTATCGACGTAGAATCTTTCGTTACAGACGCAATATTGTTCGCCGCAATGATTCGGCAAAACGCCTTTACGCGCAATACGATTATCGTATTCGTGCTTCCCGAGGATCTTGAAAAGCTGAATCCGGGCGAATTGTCGCGCGTAATGAATTCGGTCGCTCTCAGAGAAAAAAATCATCCTCTCGATATTCTCAAAGTAATCCGCGACAGAATTAAAATCGACAACGAACAGCTCAAGGAAAAACTGATCGAAACGGATGACGCCGAAAAAGCGGTCGATCAAATTCCGGTTAAAGAAATCAAACCGACGGTATTGATCGTAGACGACGATCAGGACGCGCTTTTTACAATCGGGGAATTCGTCAAGCAGCTCGGATGCAACGCCATCTTCGCTCACAACGGAATGGAATGCCTTTTAACGCTGAATCATGTGGAACCCGATTTGATTTTCCTCGATATAATGATGCCGATGATGGACGGTTTCGAAACGATTAAAAAGATCAGAGCCGAGAGCAGAACGGCTTCGATTCCCGTGATTGCTCTTACCGCCTACGCCATGCTCGAAAACAAAGAAGTAATCGAAAAAAACGGCTTCGACGACCTGATTACAAAACCGGTCGAATTTTCGTTGCTTTCGGCTAAAATGAAAACCATTCTTCAAAGCAAGAGCGTTAAATGAAAAAGATTCTCGTAATCGACGATTATCCCGATAATGTGTTCCTGCTGCAGGACAGGCTCGAACAGGAAGGTTTCGAAGTAATAAAAGCTTACGACGGAAATATGGGCATCAAGAAGGCGATCGAAGAAAAGCCCGATTTGATTCTGCTCGATATTATGATGCCGGGAATTTCGGGCTACGAAGTGTGCAAAACTCTTACGAACAACGAAGAGACGAAACAGATACCCATAATTTTGTTGACCGCGCTTACCGAAGCGGAGAACCTTAAAGAAGGTTTGCAGGCGGGAGCCTTCGATTATATCAAAAAGCCGTTCAACCGCACCGAACTTGTTGCGCGTATAAAATCGGCGCTCCGTTTCAGCGAAACCAACAAATTCCTTATTGAAATCGAAAAAATCAAAACTTACGCGGCTACCGTTGTTACGGCAAATCACGAAATCAAACAGCCGCTGACGTTGATTAATCTTTCCACTGCCGCCATAAGGCGCGAGATGTCGAAAGAAAATTTTTCGAGGGAAGCGGTTCTTAAAAGGATTGAATTTATCGAAAACGCCGCGCGGGATATAATCGCAGTTCTCGAAAAGCTCGGTTCGATTAAAAAACCCGTTATTACGCCTTACGTAAACGATCTGAATATAATCGACCTCGAATCGGGCGAGACGGAAAACTAACCGATTAACTCTCTTACCATTGAAAGAATTTCCTCGAAGTTATAGGGCTTGTGAATCGTTTGGTTGACGATTTCGTTAATGTCCGGATCCGCGCTGTAATCCGTTTGAGAGCCGGAGGCAAGAATGACCGGAACGGTTTTGTTCATCGTTCTTAATTTTCTTACGCATTCTATGCCGTCGATATCGGGCAGTCGCTGGTCGATTATCAGAAGGTCGGGCGGATTGTTGGGATCGTATTTCTTGAACAAACCCTTGCCGTCCGAAGCGGCGGTTATTTTATAACCGTACGACTCGAGCAGCTCGCTCAACAATTCCAGTAGAACGTCCTCGTCTTCGACAAGCAGTATATGCTTTTCTTTCGCTGAAGTTTTTGTTTTCGAATGACCGGAGGAAGGAAATGCAATCAAAAATTCGCTTCCTTTCCCTTTCTCGCTCGACACTTTGATTGTGCCTTCGTAATTATCCACTATTTGCTTGACGATTGCCAAGCCGAAGCCCCTGTTTTTGACTTTCGACTTGGTCGAAAAATTCTCGTCGAAAATAAAAGGAATTATTTCGGGATCAATGCCCGCGCCGTTGTCCGATATTTTGATTTGCACATAAGGCTGCGTGTCGAACAAATCGGACGAACCCGCGCGGTCTGTCATTCCGATATTCGAAGTGGCAATGGTAACGGCGCCCCGATTGCCGATTGCTTCGACCGCATTTACGATCAGGTTCAGCAAAATTCTGTAGAAATCGGAATAACGCCCTTCCAGGGGATAGAGATCGGGCTGAAGTTTGAGATTGAATTTTATTTTGTTTTTAAGGCTGAGGCTTACGGTTGAAACAAGGACTTCGATTAATTTATTGACGTCGATTTTCTTTTTGCGATGCGGTTTCCCTTTCGATTCGGCTTGAATGTCTTCCATTATTTCGGCGGCCATAAACGCGCTGTTCTCGATACTGTTAATTATCGGCGCCACTTCGTCGTAATTGGCTACTTTCTTTTTAAGCGCTTCGAGGCTGTTCAAAATGCGTGTGATAATATTATTCAGGTCGTGCGAAAGGCGCGCCGCCGATAAATTTTGATTAGCCATTTTATTTCAGTTTGTACTTGATAATCTTCGAGTAGAGCGTTTTCTGGCTTATTCCGAGCGCCCGGGCGGTATTTTCCCGGTTCCACTGGAATTTGTCCAACGCTTTTTTGATATGGATTTTTTCGAGTTCTTCGAGCGTAGGAAAGTCGCCGTCGTCTTCCGAAAATTTACTGAAGTCGAAATCGTCTTTCGGTATGTTCAAATCCTTCGGCTCGATAACGTTGCCTTCCGAAAAGATGATTGCTCTTTCGATCATATGTTCGAGTTCGCGCACGTTGCCCGGAAAATTATACCGGAGGAGCGCTTTCCGCGCGTTGTCGGATAATTTTTTGATCGATCTGACGGGCGATTTCTTTCTCAAGAAATATTCCGCCAGCAGAAGAACGTCGTTCTGTCGTTCGCGCAGAGGGGGAATCGTAAGAGTAATAACATTGAGTCTGAAAAGGAGGTCGCGCCGGAAATTTTTATTTTCCGCTTCTTCCATCAAATTTTTGTTCGTAGCGCCGATAACGCGCACGTTCGATTTCAGATTCGAAACGCCGCCGATTCTTCTGAACTCGCCGTTTTCGAGGAATCTCAGCAGTTTGGGTTGAAGCGTAAGACTCAATTCCCCGATTTCGTCGAGAAATAGAGTGCCTCCGTCGGCAATTTCGACCAGTCCCTGTTTGGAAGTTTTGGCGTCCGTAAAAGCGCCTTTTTCGTAGCCGAACAATTCGCTTTCGATCAACTGGTCGGGCAGCGACGCGCAATTGATTGCTACGAACGGTTTGGAAGCTCTTTCGGAATTTTTATGTATAAACTCGGCGAACAATTCCTTACCCGTCCCCGTTTCGCCTTCGAGCAATATATTTGAATCCGAGCGGGCGGCTTTTTCGGCAAGGCGGATTACGTCTTTGATGGCTTCGCTTTCGCCTACGATCGAACCGGCGTATGCCTGACTGACTTTCGAAGACAGGATTTTGTTTTTGACAATTAAATCTTTATGCTCCATGGCTCGTTCGATAGTAACGCAGAGCTGACCGAATTCGTACGGTTTGGTAATGAAATCGTATGCGCCTTTTTTGATGCAGTCGATAGCCGTACGCACGTCGGATTTAGCCGTCAATACGATTATCTGCGTGGAGGGATGATTTTCCATTACGTATTCGAGCACGGTTTCGCCGTGGACTTCTTTCATTTCGAGGTCGAGCAGGATGATGTCGTAAGGAATCGATTTGAGTTTCTCGATGGCAAACTTGCCGTCGTATACGACGTCGACGCGATAGCCTTCGTTTACCAGCTCTTCTTTCAGAAGGTAACACAAAGTTTCGTCGTCGTCGGCTATTAATATTTTGGCGTCTTTCATATTTGCAATCGGGAAAATAAGTTGTTGAACAATATAAAAAAAAATCGGGGATAAAACCATTTGTTAAAAGGGATTGAGCGGCTCCGGCGCTAATTAATGTTCTCTTTGTCACACTTTAAACTTAAAGTCGTTTGCCTGCGAAGTTTTTCCGCATTATTGTTATAAAAATGGAAAAAATTGACGCGGTATAAATTGAAACAGTTGTATTTTATTTTCGTAAACCATATATTTGTTGACTCAAAAAATGATGCATTTGTAAATGCATCCCGCCAAAGGCGGGAAATTTTTTTTGAAATTACGGCGGGCGCGTAGCTCAGGGGTAGAGCATCTGCCTTTTAAGCAGAGGGTCGGTGGTTCGATCCCACCCGCGCTCACTTTTCAAAGCCTTGCAGATTAAAATTTGCAGGGCTTTTTTGTTTTAAAAATTTTATGACCGGGGGCCGGCGGAAAGGCAAAAACAAATTTAAGAACGGCAAGTCCCGTCTTAAGTTTGTGAAATTGAGTAAAAGAAAAAGACCGCTTAAAAAATCCCTTCGGTTTATTTTACATGATAAGCCGGTTTCCGGCGCGCATTCCAAAATATTTGATTGACATTATTTTTAGATTTGGTTAATTTCTCATTAAAATATGTGTATTGAGGGAATCGAGGGGACAATTAATGACCTTCAAAGAAACTAAAGACAAGCCCAAACTTCTTAATCAAGTAAGGATGGCGCTAATAAAGAACCGCTGCGGTCTAAAGACAGAAGCATACATCGGCCGGATTAAGCGTCTTATTTTGTTTAATAATAAATGCATATTGTATGCAGAACCGCCATGCATACTATACGGAATTTTGGCGGGTTAAATAAAAGTTATATGCTTAAAAGTAATTGAGGAATATTATGAACACCGATGAGCTTCTCAAAAAATTTGAAAATGTTAATTATCATTTTCCATTCAAAGATATGAGTATTTTATTCTTTGAAAATCTACTATTGAGGGCTGAGTTGTCGGCACTCCGTAAATATTGTGTCCGTCAATTTTTAGGATTAAATGGCGCAGATGATTTGTTAAAAATTGACGAAAATAAAAAATCAGAACTCGATCAAGAGTACAAAGTAATCGACGAATATTTTGACGAAATATTCCAAGATCTTTTTGCGGATTTTGTTGCGAAATATGGGAAAGTAGAAGATAAAACGAACGATTAGTTCATTGGCTCTCTTAAAATTGTCGTTAATGTTTTCACTGTTCATTTTTATAGCTGAATTTTTATTGTTTATGTGTTTTATGCTCTTTATTTTATCGCATATAACCTGCGCCTCAACAGCGACAGCGTCTTCGATGCGGTTATCGGCATTTGTTTCAATGTAAGGTTGTTGTTAAAATCGAATTAGTGAACAAAGTTTATTTAAAAATTAAAAGGTGGTTTGCAATTGTAGCATTGTAGTTTTGGGCGGAGCTTTAGTTGCAACACCGTTATGTGTTTATTAAAAATATGAATGTAAATGACAGAATTAAAAGACATATTTGAATTAAGATTTGCTGGTGATGATATAAAACCAGAGAACATCCGTGCAAAAGATTTAGCCGAGGTAATCTCTGCTTTTGAAGATTCGTTACTAAAATTAATATTAAAAGATAACAGAGAATTAAATGAAGAAAAAATCATAATTGGTTTAGTAGATGTTGAAAATGGAAGTGCCAAATTAAAATTTAAATCTACCATTCCTGAAATTACATTATCAGCATTATTACTTATCTCTACGTCCATATCTAAAAATGACTTTTCTCAACTTCCATCGAGTTCGATTAGGTCATTAAAGACCATTTCGGATTTTACAAAAAAAAGAAATTGTGTCGCCGAATTTAGAGCAAATCCTTTAGAAGAGAAGCCATTAGCTTCAATAAACAAGGAAACATCTATTGAAATTCCAGATACACACTATATTATTGGCGAAACTTCGATTTATGGACGGGTTGAGAGAGTTGGAGGAGTAAAACCTAAAGTGATGATACGACTTACAGATAACAATCTAATCAGTTGTGATGTTTCTGAAGAAGTAGCTAAAAAACTCGGTCAAAATCTTTATAAAATGATTGGCTTTGTTGGTAAGGCTAAATGGTTAGCTGAAAATTATTCGTTAGAAAATTTTGAAATTGAAGATGTGATCGAATACGAAGAAACATCTTTATTACAAGGGTTGGATGAATTATCTAGTTTAATTGGTGAATATTGGTCGGACGTTGATAATGTTGTGGATGTTATCTCAAGTATGCGTCGGGAAAAAGAATTATGAAACTTGTCTGTCTTGATACGCATATATTAATTTGGGGCATTAAAAATGAAAGCTCTCCCGGACAAGAAGAAATGATTCCCAAAGCAAAAAGGTTTATTAAATGGCTTGATGATAACAAATATCGTGTTATTGTTCCTTCTGTTGTGGTTGGCGAATTATTAATGAGAGTTCCTTTGGAACTTCATCGTGATGTTAACAAATTATTAGAGAAACATTTTATAATTGCTCCTTTTGATTCTTTAGCCGCAAGTCATTTCGCCAAAATTTGGCAAATGAAAGAATCTGAGGAAGTTATAAACCAATTAAAAGAACAATTTGATTTGAAAAGAGAAGCAATAAAAGTAGATTGTCAAATTGTAGCTATTGCTGTTGCTCGCGGCGCACAGTGTATTTATAGTTATGATCCTGGTGTTAAAAAGTTTGGAGAGAAAGTAATTGATGTTTATGAAATCCCTTCAATTGAAGAACAACTTAATTTTTTTAATACAGAATAATCGCACATAACCAGCAACTCAGCCGGACGCCGTAATGTAAGCGGCATTTGTGTGTTCTTAAGTTTTGTGTAATAAACAAACATTGCTGTTCGGCAGTGTAGTAATAAATTAAATCCCGCCAAAGGCGGGCAAGTGTTGCAACCGGCTTGTATCCTTGAATCCGCCTGCGTTAAAACTTCTGCAGACATGTTTACAAACTTGTTGCTAAATTGTTGTTGTTGTTCTTTTATTGGCATCGTTGTTCGGGGCGGTGGGTTAGGCGCAACGCCGTTATACAAATAATTAATTGGAGTATATTATGGAGATAACTATCAATTTTAACTTAAGCGACGACGATGAAATCGAATTATCAAAAATAATAGGTGTTGAACGCCAAGAACTTCCAAGTGCTATTGCTCCTTTTTCTGTTGCTGCAATTGAAGAATTGGTAACTATGTTTCTTGGTAAAAAGGTTTTTAGTCGTGGTAGCGATATTTTGGAATATCGCTTATTTTTATTAATTGTACATGCTTTTAACGGCCAGATTCCAGATGAGCAAGAAGTTAGTAAACTATTTCAAACAACTACAACAGGTAGCCGTTCTCTAATTAGGGCAGTTATGTCGAAATATCAATATCAACTTAAATCTTTTATTGAACGAACATTAATAAATCTTTTAGATAGTGCCGTCGTATCAGAGGAGCGTGATTGTTTATTTCTCTCAGTCCATAATCTGAATTTAGTGGATGAATTAAATCGAGAACTTTCTGAAATAGATACAAATTTGCCACCTGTACAAAAAAAACGTGGAAGTGTTTCAACATATATTGTTTTTCCATCTTCCTATAACAGACTATGTGAACGCTTTGGAGTGACTCCAAAGCAGTTAGTAGAAAATGAGTGATTTATTATCTGCATCAAGCATTTTTTTAGCCGTTTTGGGTTTACTTTATAGCTCTTGGTATTCAGATATCAGAGAAACAATAAATATATCTATTCCTGAATTTAAAGAAGACAGGAAAGCTGTACGTGAAAAAGTTCGAGAAATATATAAATTTAGGATATTGCCAATTGCGGTGGGTTCTTCTATATTAACATTAATATTAATTCCAGATACAGTTAAAATTATTATTTGGTCTTACAGTGCTTACAAAAACCTAAAAATTGATGGTTTCAACAATTATAATGCTGTAAATACATTATTTGTTGCTTTTTTCTTTTTCACAGTTGGGATTTCGATACATACAATCAAGTTAACAATAAAAATTAGACAAAAATACAAAAAAGTACTTAAATAATTTAAATATATAACAAATGACTCAACTTGACCGGTGGGGCTGTGCGTTTTTTCAAGATTTATATCCCACAGAAAGCTCTTTGGTTTATTAAAGTCTGTGCTACGCAAGCCTGCGGCAGGTTAGCCAAAACGTTATACGTATAGAAAAGGGAAATAATATTTTGTTTGATTTTATTAGTAAAAATCCAGAATTAGTTACAGTATTGTTTGGTGTCGCTAATTTTCTTTGGGCGATATTTCTTTATTTCAACAATAAAAAACATCAGCAGAATATTGAATCATTAAAACATAGTCTTAATTTGGACCTTGAACGACGTAAAAAAGTTTTTGAAATGAAAGTAAATCAATTTGAGAAGTATTATCGATTAATAGACGAATTCGGTAAAAAATATTCAGTGGATTTGCCTAAGAAATTACAACCGATTTTTACTGAGTATTACGATAAATTTTTAAAAGCTGAAATGGAGAATAATAAAGAGGAAAGTCGAAAAATTATTGTTTGGTTCGGCGATCAAATTGGTAATCTTATGTTAGATATAAATGAAAACTATGTAAGATTGAATTCTGAAACAAATAGTCTAAAACTAACCTCAAGTGATAAATTGGTAGATATTCTCAATGAATTACAAAAATGTTATGAAGATAGTTTTAATTTATCGAGTGAATTCATTTCGAAATTTCAAGAGATTTTACTTACACAAAACCAAGTTTTACAAAATGATTATCAAAATAGAATGAAAGAATCAGCGATGAAGTTAAAAAATAAATCTGATGAATTAATGGCAAGGATGAGGTTTGAGTTAACAGAAATATAGTATAACCAGCAAATCAACCCGGACGCGTTTTAAACGCAGCCGAACCTGCCCACCGAAGTCTTGACGCAGGTGGTGGATTTGCTAAAGAGAAGTTTAAAAAGAAAATAGACTTTTAAAAATAGAAGTAAATAAATAATTAAGTCGCGCCGATTTCAAAGCATCCTCCTTCGGCGGACAAAATTTAAGCGGCGCTGCAAATTCTCGGCAGTTGCGGCTGACTCGGCGAAGCAGTTTTGGGCGCCGGTTATTTGCAACGCCGTTAAAGTTTTACAAAAAATATTTGATTGACATTATTTTTAGATTTGGTTAATTTCTCATTAAAATATGTGTATTGAGGGAATCGAGGGAACAATTGATGACCTTAAAAGAAACTAAAGACAAGCCAAAGCTTCTTAATCAAGTAAGGATGGCGCTAAGAACGAACCGCTGCGGTATAAAAACTGAAGTATACACCGGCCGGTTTAAACGTTTTATTTTGTTTAACAATAAATGCAAAGAGTATGCAGAACCGCCATGTATACTATAGGGATTTGGGTGGGTTAAATAATAGTTTTTCATAATTTAATTAGAGTTATTCTGATGAGAAATCTGGTCATAATGATAGTATTCTTGGCACTATTCGTAAGTTGTAATGAAAAGGGTACAAACCATGAAACTAAATCATTCAAAGTTTCAGGGAAAATACTGTATAAAAACAAACCTCTTGAAAATGCAACTGTTTCACTCAACGACATGCTTAATTTTACTACTCAATCTGATGTCAATGGCAATTTTCAGATTGATAATGTTCCTCAAGACAGTTATAATCTAAAAGTTCAAAAAACATTTGAAAATGGATCATATTTATCCACAAATTCAACACTTGAAGTCAATAACGATATTTATCTGAATGCTTTAAGGTTACCAACAGGTGTAACGTTGTATCCAGCCCAAAATGTTACTGATTCTGAAGCACTTATATCGTGGTCGCCGACAGATGCCAATGATTTTAGGGAATATAAATTGTTTAGGCACACTTCCCCCGGCATTGATGAAAATACAGGAAGCTTAATATATGTTTCTACATCTATCAATGATACAATATTTACCGATATAAATTTAGAGCCGCTTAAAACTTATTATTATAGAATATATCTTATGAACGAATATGGAAAATTAGGAGGCAGTAATATTATAAGTATTGTCACTGAAAATAGGAATATTATATCAAATGGTGATTTCGAAGAGGTCGGAAATGATTCATTACCAACAGAATGGATTTTCAGAGATAATAAAGACATTTATAAATTGGTACAAAGCGATGAATCATATAGTGGAAATAATTATTTATTAATTAATCCTACAAGATATGTATATGATTTAAGTTGGGGCTCATTGAGATATAGAGTCCCGTACACAGAGCTTGTTTCAGGTTCGCAGTACACTATTTCGTTTTGGTATTTTGTAGAAGAATTAGAAGGTAATTCTCAATTAATGATTGAATTTAAACCAGAACAATTAACATTTATATTTGATACTATAACTGGAGAAGAGAAAGGAATATGGAAGAAATATGAAAGGACATTTACTGCACCATCGAATATTTTTTCTGATTATTATTTAGAGTTTGAGACGCAGGTAAATATACCTTACAATAATGAACTTTGGAAGGTTAGAATTGATGATGTCAGTCTAATTAAAAAAGAATAATAATTATGTATCACCAGCTTTCAAAGCCGACCGCCTCTTCGATGCGGTAGTGTGGTGTGGTTATCGGCATTCGTTTGCAAAATAAGTTTGTATATAAAGTAGGATTATTAAACAAAGTTGATTTAAATATTAAAAGACAGTTTGCAATTGTAGCATTGAATTTTTGAACTTCGCCTTCGCCACTAAGCTGTCATGTGCAACCAAAAAGTGAGAAAAAAGCGGTGCTTTCAATCAAAAGATATCGATTAATAATTGTGTTACCAATTATTCTTTTTCAATATGGATGTTATTCAAATGTTGTTCGTGATTATTTTCAACTTTCTAAAGTTTTAAGTCCAGAAAATAATTTTACTTTTAATGAAACTGCATTTGGTCGCTACCACCAATTCTATGACGACCATAACTTTAAAATCTATTTCGACTTTAGTCGATTGGATTTAGGAATATATATTAGGAATAAAATAGACTCTACAATGGAAATTATCTGGGATAGTTCAAAAGTTATTTCTAATTACGATCTTCTTTATTATCTGATAGATTATAATCCTAAAGGCTTTATTAATGATTATTTTAATATTAACTGGGAAGATAGTTCTAATAAAATCACTTGTGAAATTTCAAAGCGAGTGCAAAAGCCTATGATTATAGATACAACCGATGGTTCCGTAAAACTTGGCGGTAATATTTTTTATGGTTTTGGATTTAATAACTTTAAATTATATTCTGATAAATATATTAATATTAATTGGGAGTTCACTACTGATAAAATAATTATGATAATCGAAAATCGGTCTAATGCTACTCCCATAATTAAGAAAGATAAAGGTATTTTCTTGTTAAGAAGAAAAAAATTATACAAAATTTGTCCATTATCATTACAAAACCAATTATTATCAACAACTGATAAATCAAAGAAGTCTTATTTTATCCCCAACAGTAAAATATTAGGGAAGCAAACATTTTATGATGACATAATTACGAACGCTATCGATGAGGACACTCCATATTACTTCTCAAGTCCCAGAAGTTTTTTCCAATTCACCAAGGATAATTTCGAATGCAAATCAATTCAACTGGAATTGTATCTTAGACAAAAAAATATAGTTAATAAATATGTTTTTATATTTAATATAGAAGACTATCAAGTGTTGAGGAAAGGTTAATTTAATTAAATACACATAACATATTCTTCAAGCTGATCTCATCGTTATACTTAGGCTTTGAAAATGTTCATAATGTTTTTATTGATGTCAGGTTAAACACAACGCGCTATTGTTTTATGTAAAATTTTTATCGAAATTATTTTAGAGCTGATTAAATTCAAGTAGAATAGATTGCGTGTCGGGGTAATAATTAATGATCTTCAAAGAAACTAAAGACAAGCCCAAGCTTCTTAATCAAGTAAGGATGGCGCTAAGAACGAACCATTACAGTTTAAAGACTGAAGAAGCATACATCGGTTGGATAAAGAGATATATTCTTTATCATAATAAACGCCACCCAAATGAAATGGGCGCCGAGGAGATAAAAAAATTTATATCATTCCTTGCAAATGAGAAAAATGTTTCCTCCTCAACCCAGAACCAGGCATTAAATGCAATTTTATATCTTTACAAAAATATAATTAAGAAAGAAATAAATTTTGTTGATGGAATAAGTTACGTAAAACGAATAAGACATTTGCCGACAGTATTTACAAGAGAAGAAGCTCAAAAAATAATAGCAGAGTTAGAAGGAGTAGTTCAGTTATTTGTTAAAATGTTATATGGAACGGGAATGAGACTAAGTGAAGGATTACAACTAAGAGTTAAAGATATTGATTTTGAGGCAAAACAAATTACGGTTCGAGATGGTAAAGGTGAGAAAGACAGAATAACAATATTACCGGAAAAATTAATAGAGCCGCTAAGGGGTCATATAAAAAAAGTAAGGAATTTGCACTTGAAAGATTTACAAAAAGGTTTTGGTTTTACGGTTTTGCCATATGCATTAGAAAGGAAATATCCCAATGCATCAAAAGAATTTATCTGGCAATATGTTTTTCCGGCCAAGAGTTTTATTTATGATAAAGAAAGGAAGTTAAAGTACAGATACCATATACATGAATCAGTTATTCAAAAAGCGGTTCGAAGTGCAATACAAAAAGCAAATATAAATAAACAGGGAAGTGTACATACATTCAGGCACAGTTTTGCAACTCATCTATTAGAAAGTGGAGTTGATATTAGAACAATACAGGAATTACTCGGGCATAAATCTATAAGAACAACTATGGTTTATACTCACGTTATGAATAAATTTAAGGGAATAAGGAGTCCGCTTGATAATATTCTTTAATAGCGTGTAGACTATGTGGAATTTTAAGAAGAAAATGTTTGAAAACAAAGAATTTTATAAGAATAGAAAAGAATATAGTATGCATAACCGCCATGCATACTATACGGAATTTTGGCGGGTTAAATAATAGTTAGGCAAATAATCATCAGAGGCATTAACTTGTTGCTATTTTTTAAAAAATAATTATAATGAAATAACTAGGAGATTAATATGAAGAAAATACTAGTATGGGATATTCCCATTCGACTTTTTCATTGGGCTTTTACACTATGCATTTTGATTGCTCTCATTATAGCGTTATTTGTTGATGATGATTCTACATTATTCAGCTATCATATTTTTTTTGGTCTCTCTGCCGGCTTTCTTTTAGTTATACGACTTATCATAGCCATAATAGGAACACGTTATGCAAGATTATCCGGTCTCTTTTTTAGTCCATCAGAAACTTTTAAATACTTTTTAACTTCAATTAATAAAAATTCACGAAAATATGTTGGACATAATCCGGGTTCAGCAACAGCAGCATTGATTATGTTTATTATGGTTATAGGTTTATTAATTAGTGGATTGAATATTGAATCAGAATTTATGGAGGAGGTTCACCCTATTTTCGCTTATGTTTTACTTGGAGTCATTTTGCTTCACTTATCTGGAATAATATTATATACAATAAATCATAAAGAGAATATCGCTTTAAGTATGATTGACGGTAAAAAGGTCGGACTAGAAGAATTTGGAATAAATAATTCCCAAGGTATAATCGGATTGGTATTAACTATTTTTGTTGGGTTATGGTTTATTGTTTTGGGAAATAATTTCACTTCATCAAATACAACTTTAAAGATACCTTTTGTTAATAAAACAATTAACCTTGGGGAAAATGAAAATGAGAATAGAAGCATAGAAAAAGATGAAGAAGAAAATGAAGACGATGATTGAGAGAAAACTTTAGTGTTAGAAATATTTGCCTAACCAGTGCTTCAACCCGACAGCGTTTTCGCATTCGGCATTTTTATAATTTTAATGTTGTCGTTCCGTTTCGGCTAACTTGTTCAGCTTGGTTTTATTAAACGAAATTTTATAAATCATTAATGTTAGTGCCTCTATTCGGCAGTCTTGTTCTGGGCTGCGGGTTAAGCACAACGTTATACCGCTGCAATTTTCATATGAATTTACGTAAATAATTACTGACTGCAAGCAGACATAATGGGAATTAAGATTGTTGCGTACGTAACTTAATTTTCAAAATTGATTCTGATTACAATTATTATTCTCAATATCCTCTATCTGGATCGTAGTATGAACAATGTTAAATTTATGATATAAATCTTCACTAATATTCTTGATAAAATTGTTTCTTTCATATATGCCAATGTAAACAAGGTGAACAGTCAAAGCAATCTCAGTAGTGCTCATTGCCCAGATATGCAAGTCGTGAACTTCTTTGACTCCTTCTAATGAACTTAAGTAGGATTGAACCTTTTCATAATCAATACTTCTCGGCACCGCGTCCATAGAAAGATGTAATGAATCTTTTAATAAGCCCCAGGTTCCGATTGTAATTACAACAACGATAACAATACTTATAATCGGATCAAAAATATACATTCCTGTAATGTTTATAATCAAACCGGCAAGTACCACGCCAAGCGAAACCCCCGCATCGGCAGCCATATGCAGAAAAGCGCCTTTAATATTTAAATCTTTTTCGCTCCCTTTCAAAAATAGCAATGCGGTCAAAGTGTTAATAAATACTCCAATGCCGGCAACAATTATCATAGTTGTACCGCCGACCGGCTCAGGTTCTATAATCTTTCGAATAGCTTCAATTGTTATGGCTCCCACAGCTATCAACAAAAGAACAGCATTAAATAAAGCCGCAAGTATGGTAGCTTTTCTTAATCCGTAAGTTCTGTTTTTTGTAACGGCAGTTTGAGCAAGGTAAGCTCCACCACATGCTAAAATTAAACCAAGAACATCGCTAAAATTATGTCCGGCATCCGCTAATAGCGCCGTCGAATTAATTATAAGCCCGTATGTGACTTCAACTATGATGTAAATGATATTTAATGCAATACCAAATCCAAATGCTTTGTTATAATTTTCCACGTTGTGCGAATGATTATGTTCATTTGACAATATCTCTTCTCAATTACTTTGCTATTTTTAATATTCTAAAAGCTCCACGAGCAACAACAATAAAAACAATACTTCCGATAATTAAATCCGGCTTATTAGATGAAAGAACGTTTACAAGAAACCCCGCAACTATTACCCCAAGATTAACAACAATGTCATTCGACGTAAATATCATACTTGCTTTCATATGAGCTTCGTTGCTTTTATGCTTTTGTAAAAGATAGAGACAAATAATATTGGCAACGAACGCAAACCCGGCAACTATCATCATTGTTTTATAGTCCGGCAATTCCTCAAATCCTAAAAAACGCCTTAGTACTTCCATAAATCCCAAAACAGCCAGTCCTAATTGAATGTAGCCGCTTAACTTTGCGATATTCTTTTTTCTTGCGACCGCTTTACCAACAGCGTATAGACTTAATCCATAAACCGAGGCATCGGCAAACATATCAAGTGAATCAGCTGCCAGTCCCATTGATTTCGAAATCCAGCCGAACGTCATTTCGATTACAAAAAAAACAGCATTAATTATTAAAACAACCAATAACACTTTTTTTTCATTTCGATTAGCCGATGCGTTTTCGGTTATTGTATTTTCATCATATACTGAAGTTTCAATTAACGTCGAGTCAAGATTGAGTCTGTCAAGTTGTTGTGTAATATCATCGCCTTTATTTTTGTGTATGATAGTCAACATTCTATTTTGAATATCAAATTCAAGATTTTTGATTCCATCAATTTCTTCCAGCTGCATTCTTATTAATTTTTCTTCGGACGGACAATCCATTTTTAAGATTTTGTAAACTGATTTAATCATTTCAGATTGCACTCTCCCCTCTTTCATTCGTTCTAATTTTTACAACTTCTTCCACATCAATTATAAATATTTTCCCATCGCCTATATTTCCGGTATGAGCAGTCTGCTGAATTGTATTTACAACATTTTCAACAAGATTATCTGGCACAACAAGTTCAAGCTTGACCTTTTTTACGAATTCGTGTATTCCTTCGCGTACCGGATCAGTTGAATTCTTTGCCTTCGATTTACCAAAACCTTTTATTTCCGAAATAGTAATCCCGGGCAGCCCTTCTATTTTGTGAAGTTCGGTAATAACATCGTCCAATTTAAAAGGTTTTATTATAGCTTTAATTTCTTTCATAATACCTCCAAATTTTAGGCGGCAATAGATGCCGCCTTTTAAAATTATATTTCTTCATCAACTAATTTAACCTGGAACCATTTATAAAGTGCAGGTAAAACAATCAATGTTAAAATTGTGGATGTAAACAACCCGCCAATTACTACAGTGGCTAAAGGACGTTGAACTTCCGAGCCCGTACCGGTAGAAATTAGCAACGGCAGTAATCCGAGCATGGTTGTTAAGGCTGTCATCAAAACGGGTCTCAGCCTAAGCTTTGCTCCTTCTATTGAGGCTTCGTCAATTGATTTTCCTTCACGAATTAATTGGTTAAGGTAAGTTACAAGTACCATTCCGTTCTGAAGGGCAATTCCGAAAAGAGCTATAAAACCAACGGAAGAAGGCACAGAAAGGTTTAATCCCGTTAACCATAAAGCTATAACACCTCCAACCAAAGCAAGTGGAATGTTAATAAAAATCAGTATGGTATTTTTTAGAGAATTGAAGCTAGAATAGAGCAAGAAAAAGACAATAAGCAAAGTAATAGGAATTACTATAGCAAACCTTTTATTTGCTTCTTGCTGAAGTTTGTATTGTCCGCCCCAAGTAGTGTAATAACCAACCGGAAGATTAACCTGTTCATCAATTTTTTTCTGAGCATCTTCCACAAAGCTGCCAATATCCCTTCCAACAACATTACATTGAATTGTAATAAAACGTTGATTTTGTTCGCGGGTTATTTGTCTGGGACCTTCAATTTCTTCAATATCTGCAATTTGGCTTAGAGGTACCTTCATCCCGTTTGGAGTGGTAATAAGCAATTCTTTAATTGCAGATTCATTCTCTCTGAATTTGGGAGCGAAACGGACAAAAATATCGAACCGGCGAATACCCTCGAAAATTTGGCCTGCTGTTTCTCCACCAATTGCGGTTCTTATTACTTCTTGCACATCGGCTAAGTTTAATCCATAGCGGGCAATTGAATGCCGGTTAACAGTAATTTTAAGCTGGGGCTTGCCACTTATTTGATCCACTTGAATATCGGCAGCACCGGGAACAGTTCTAATAACGGAGGAGATTTCGTCGGCTTTGGATTTTAATTCCGCAAGATCGTCTCCGAAAAGTTTTATTGCAAGTTCAGCCTTTACACCTTCGAGAAGTTCATCTACTGTCATTTGAATTGGTTGAGTGAAGTTAACGAGAACGCCAGGGAAATTTGAAATTTTCTTTCTAATTTCATCTTCCAATTTTTCCTGAGTCATTCCGGGACGCCATTCATCTTCCGGCTTGAGTAGAATATAACTTTCCACGCTATTTATAGGATCTGTATGCGCGCCTACTTCTCCACGACCAACCCTACTTACAGTACCCTTAACCTCCGGCACTTGCATTATTCTTCTTTCTATCTTAAGAGCAGTTCTCTTGCTTTCCTCAAGTGAAATTGATGGAGCTAAAGCCATACGTACAACAAGAGTTCCCTCTTTAAGAGTTGGTGTAAATTCCGAACCAAGTTTGGGAAAGATAATAAATCCGCTTACTAATATTACAATAGATAGAACAATGGCAGCAATTCTATTCTTCACAAAATATTTAATTACCGGAGAATATACTTTTAGTAAACCTCTTACTAAAAAATTCTCTTTCTGCGATTTCTTTTTGTTAGTTCTACTTTTTAATAGATAAGATGAGTACACCGGTGCAAGAAACATAGCAAAAATCAGAGAACCAAACATTGCCAATGCAATAGTGTAGGCGAGAGGTTTAAAGGTTTTTCCTTCAACTCCTTGGAGTGTAAACAATGGAATAAATACAGTAATAATAATAATAATGGAAAATATAATAGGTCTTAATACCTCTTTTCCCGCTCTTGCAACAACGTGAATAAAGTTTTCATCAGGCGAAGATTCTCTTTTTAACCTATCTATGTTTTCTACCAAAACAATGCTGCCGTCAACCATCATTCCAATGGCTATTGCAAGTCCGCCAAAAGACATAAGGTTAATCGATAATCCGAAATATTCCATTCCGATAAATGAAAATAGAACAGAGAATGGAATTGAGAGGGCAACAACTATGCTGGGTCGAAGAGAGCCCATAAATAAAACAAGTATAATTGTAACCAGCAAAATACCTTGTAATAGTGCATTAGTTACTGTACTAACTGCAGCTTCTACCAACGATTTCTGTTCATAGTATGGAACTAACTTAATACCTTCGGGTAAAGATTTATTAATTTCCTCCATCTTTTTTTCAACTGCAGATATAACAGTAGAAGAATTTGTTCCGAAAAGCTTAACAACTTGACCGGCAACAATTTCCGTTAATCCATTTCTTGTTTGAAGACCTCTACGAACTGCGCCGCCAATTTTTATATCAGCTACCTGATTTAAATAAATTGGTGTACCGTCGTTCGTTTTTATCACTATGTTTTCAAGGTCTTCTATTTTTGTTGCTAATCCCACAGAGCGAACAATAAATTCTTCAGCATCTCTTTCAATAAAAGATGCGCCAATATTTAGATTATTCTTTTTTATTATATCTACAATCTCGTTAACGCCAATGTCGTATCTTAATAATTTATTCGGGTTAAGAACTACATGAAATTGCTTTTCGTAACCTCCAATGCCCAGAACCTCTGTAACACCGGGCACGGTTTGAAGCTGATATTTTATTATCCAATCTTGAATACTTCTTAATTCTTCAGCAGAATATTTACCTGTTGTATCATCCAAATAATAGAAGAGAACCAACCCCATACCGGTGGATATAGGACCCATTTGAGGATCGCCAAAACCATCTGGAATTTGCTCACGAGCTTCTTGTAATCTTTCATTTACAACTTGTCTTGCAAAATATATGTCTGTACCGTCTTCAAAATAGATATTAACAACACTTAATCCGAAGTTAGAAACAGAGCGAATGTTTTTTAGGTTTGGCAAACCATTCATTGCCGTTTCAACAGGAAAAGTAACATACTTTTCAACTTCTTCCGGTGCAAGTCCTTCTGTTTCAGTGAACACTTGAACCAAAGAAGGTGATACGTCAGGAAAAGCATCTATAGGCAATCTGTTATAACTCATATATCCGCCTGCAAAAACAACCAAAGCCAATACGGCGAGGAGCAGACGGTTCTTTAGGGCAAAATCTATAATTTTATTCATCATCTCCTCCTTATTAGTGACCGTGGCCGCCGCCGAATGACTCTTTCATTAATTCCGATTTAATGACAAACGCTCCCTCGGCAACATAAGTATCACCGAGATTTAATCCTCTTAATATTTCTGCGTAATGTGAATTTGTTTTCCCGATTGTTACCTGTCTGGGTTCAAAGCCGTCTTTATCTTTTACAAAAACCACTTTTCCGCCTTCAAAATTTTGAATAGCATTTAGTTTTACGGCTTTTTCAACTTTGGTTGAACCTGTTGCTACCTTTGCTGAAATAAACATACCGGGCTTCCAAAATCCGTTTGAATTGTTCAACTTAACCCTGGCCGTGGAAGTTCTGGTTTGTTCATCAACAGTAGGACTTATATAAAATATTTTACCTTTAATCCCATTCTCAGGATTGTCAAAATAGACAATAGCATTTTGCCCTATTTTGATTTTATGCAAATCCTTTTGGTAGATGTTTAACTCTGCCCATACACTATTTAAATTTGCGATAGTCGCGGCATGTTTTTCATCTCCGATTAATTCACCCGGCGTCATGTGTAAATCTAAAATTATGCCGTCAATTGAAGATTTAACTTCATAGGGAACTAAACTTGCATTGCTTTCTATAATTGCGATAACATCGTTTTTCTTTACTCTGTCGCCAATTTTTTTGAATACTTTTTTTACTATTCCGTTAAATCTTGGAATAATATGAGCTGTATTATCGGGAATTAGTACAATTTCTCCCGTTAAATCGGAATGTACCTGAATATTTTGAGGAGCAACCTTATCTAGCTTAATTCCCAATTCTTTGAATTGATTTGCATCTATATTAACTACTTCCGAATGTTTTTCTGTTTCGTTGTGTCCTTCTGTATTAACTGTATCATCATTCTGTCCATCAGAACATCCGGCTATAAAAAACAATAATGATACTGTGAGACATATTACAATTATTTTCATCTTAGATACTCCTTTATTCTTTATCATTTTATAAATGTCTTCCCTGTTAAATTTTCCAGTTCAATTAAAGATTTGTAGTAATCAGCCAACTCAAGCCAGTATTGAGCTTCTGCATCAAATAAAGTTCGTTGCGCATCCAACAGATCTATAAATGCAAACCTTCCCTGCAAATAACCCTGTCTTGTAATTTCATAAGCTTTTTCCGATTGGGGGATAATTTCATTTTTCAATCTTGTAGAATTATTGAAAGCGCTTAATAAATTATTTAAAGAGGAATTTATTTTTGAAATAACCAGAAGTTTGCTCGCTTTTTTTATTTCGTCAACTTGGCGCAATAAAACTTCCGCGGATTGAATGTTGCCCTGGTTTCGGTTGAAGAAAGGAAGAGGTATCGAAATACCGGCGACAAAGGAATGTGTATTAAGTTCTCGTAAATATCTCACGCCGCCGCTAACAGTTAAATCGGGTACCGCTTGGGATTTTTCAAGTTCAAGCCTTGCCGCTCTTAATACTTTTTCGGTTTCAATAATCTTGATGAGCGGGATTTCTTCTAAGCCAGCAATTACATCTTCTCTATCCGGGGGTGAAAAAATATTTTCATAAAAATCAAATACCGGCTCATACCGCTTTGCAGTTGTTCCAAGCAAAGAGCTTAAAGTTGACGAGGCTGATAATGATTCTCTCTGAAGCCTGTCTAATTCAATACGGCTGTTAATCAGGGCTACTTTTACCTTTGATTCTTCAGCCGGTGAAGTTTTTCCCGCCTTAACTTGTTTTACTATTGTACTCATAATATCCTCGTTTAATTTTATGAATTTTTTCTGAAGCTCAATCTGTTTTAATATTCTATAGAGGTTAAAAAAGGTTTCCTTCACATTAGAAATCAACTCTATTTTCCTAAGTTCAAACTCTCCTTTTGCGGCATTAACTTCATTTTCGGCAAGAGCAATCCGGCTGCTTCTTTTTCCGCCAAGCTCAAAAAGTTGACTTGCATATAAAGTGAATTCGCTCCCTTTAAATCCGCTTAACTCTTTTCCGCCGAGAAAATTCTCCGCTTCGAAATTCGCCTCGGGATTTGGAATTAGTCCGGCTTGTATTTTTTGTTTGTCCAGCGATTTAATCTCATATTCGTAAACAGCCAGATTAGGATTATTTTTCAACGCAGTTTCAATCGCTTCATTCAATTTAATTTTCTGACGACCTACTTCTAATGAATCTTTTGCTTGTTGCGCGCTTACGGAATAAATCGCAGTGAACAACAAGAGAATTAATACACTTGTAAAGCGCATAGTATCTCCTTTTGAACTAATAAATTATTGCTTAATTATAATGGAATCTAAAATATGGGTAGTATTAAATAAGTAGCAGAACGGTTTTGTACGAATCTAATTGGGGCGCGCGATCAATATCGTTTTTATTTAGAGCAATAAAATCTTTTTTATCTGCCGAGTAAGATGTGTAATTAATATTCAGAACAGCAGTAGTCAACGAGTTAGTCTTGTTAAGTGTTATTGAATATTTTTCATCACAATTTTCTGAAACCGTTATATCTTTACAAAGACCGCAATCTTCATCAATGTTATTTTCCGTATATTCTACAGTCATCAGTGAACTTGTTGAATTGCAGCAATTCTCTGTATACGAAACGCTTTCAAGTACAACACTGCCATCATTTTCGAAACATAGAACGTAATTTTGAAATACGATGTGAGCAAGCACTAAATGCAGCATAAAAAGAATCAGCACGAAACTTTTGAATATAATTGATTGTGCAAAATTCTTAATCATATTTTTTCTTTTGGTTTTCAATAGTCAAAATATATTAAAGTATCCTATAATATGCAAGCTAATATTACTGCCAAATCCTTATAACAAGAATTATTCTACTACATCAATATTATTCCGTCGGGATATTAAGGCGGTTAGAAGTTCGGCGCAGGATTCCCCGCGCCGCCCGGCTTTTAAAAAAATTAGCAAAAATATTTTAAAAACACTTGCATATAAGTGAATGTTCGTTTATTTTTGTGGCATGAGAATTCAAGACGAAAATAAAAAAGAGGCTATCTTCAAAGCGACGGTAAAACTTGTGAACGAAATCGGGTTTGTTTCGAGTTCCGTCTCAAAAATTGCCAAAGAAGCCAACGTATCGCCCGCTACCATTTATATCTATTACAAAAACAAAGAAGACCTACTGACTTCAACATACCTTCAAATTAAAAGGCGGATGGGAAAGGCGATGCTTAAAGACTTTAATGAAAACGACCCTGTAAGAGATATTTTCTATAAAATATGGATTAACACTTCTGATTTTATATACAAACATCCCGAATTGGCAAATTACGCAGAGCAATTCCAGAATTCTCCGTATTACGATTCGGTCGATTCTAAAGAAGCGGAAAGCAGTTTCGAACCCATGTTGAAGGTAATTAAAAAAGGAATAGAACAAAAAATTATTAAAGACGTAAGTCTGGAAATCATAGGGGCGTTTATTTATTATCCGGTTTTTATATTGTCAAATCCGCGCCGAAACCGTAATAACGCCCTAAGCAGGAAAAACGCGGAGAAAGCTTTCCAACTTGCCTGGGACGCAATTAAATTATAAAAAATTTTTACATAAAAATAAATGAACGTTCATTATATAACGGTATGATAAAGATGAGTCGTAATCGTAAAATAATTGTCATGGTCGCAGGTATAGTTGGGATAATAATAATTTCCCTCTTGGCGCTCGGATGCGCCCACAGCGGCGCCTTATATAATCAAGGAGACTTTGCTATGCAAAAGATAAAAAATTCAAAGCAGTATCGCGATGGAAAATTTTACAATGAAACCCCCTGGGGGCAGCCCGCTGTTACAGGTTATGCGGAATCGCTATGGAAATATTTCTTCAGCGGGGGAGAGTGAGTTCCCCGTCGATCCCTTCCGAGAGCGCAAGCGGATTTGAGCCATTTTATGAGCGGGGATTCGTCACGTCTTTCCGTTACTTGGCTTGGTCATTCCACTTTGCTTATTAATTTGGATGGCTATCGCATAATGACCGACCCGGTGTTGGCAAAACGGATTTCGCTCTTCGGTCCGTCTCGTTATAACGGCGATGCGCCGGTAGAAATAGATCAGATACCTCAACTTGATATCGTAGTAATTTCCCATAATCATTACGACCATCTCAATCGCCGGACTATTGAAAAACTACGCGATCGGGTGAAACGATTTGTTGCGCCACTTGGCGTCGGCGCTCAATTGATTAAATGGGGCGTTCCCGCCGAGAAAATTGTTGAGATGGATTGGTGGGATGAATTGACGATTGACGGTCTGTTCGTTGCGTGCACGCCTTCTCAACATTTTTCCGGACGTGGGCTTTTCGACCGCGATAAAACACTGTGGGCTTCTTTTATTTTGAAAGGCGCATCGCATAAAATTTATTTCAGCGGTGATTCCGGTTATTTCAAAGGATTCGAAAGAATCGGGCAAAAATACGGACCGTTTGATATAACATTTCTAGAGTGTGGCGCTTACGATTCTAGCTGGCATCATATTCATATGTTTCCCGAAGAAACTATACAGGCTCATCTTGACCTTGAAGGCAAAGTTTTGCATCCGATTCATTGGGGCACGTTTAATCTGGCGCTGCACGACTGGTATGAACCGATGGAGCGATTTTTAGCCGAAGCAAACCGGAAAGGAATTCAATATGCGACGCCAATTGTAGGCGAGTCTACTCTATATCCGAATAGGCTGCCTCAAAAAAACTGGTGGAGACTGAAGGAGCCGGAACAAATTAAATATGAGAGCAACGTGGGTTTTCAAAACAAAATAACAATTAGTAAATCGATTAATTCAATATAAAGGGAGAATGAAAAATGAAATACAAACCGTTGGGAAACACCGGTCTTTATGTTTCTGAACTTACGCTCGGAACAATGACCTTCGGTGAAAAAGAAGGACCTTTTGCGCAAATGATCGGCGCAACCGGACAGGAACTTGCAACTAAGATGGTAAATTTATCCTTGGATGCCGGAATAAATCTTTTTGATACCGCCAACGTTTATAACTTCGGCGAATCTGAAATTATGCTCGGAAAAGCGTTGGGTAGCAAGAGAAAAGAGGCGCTTATTGCAACAAAGGTTTATAACCCGTTCGGCAAATCAGCAAACTCGCTTGGCGCAAGCAGACTGGCGATTATGCGCGAAGTCGAAGCCAGCTTGAAACGGCTTGGAACAGATTATATCGACCTTTATCAGGTTCATAACTGGGATACAACAACGCCAATAGAAGAAACATTGCGCGCGCTGGATGATTTAGTCCGCCAGGGAAAAGTGCGGTATATCGGGTTATCTAACTTTAACGCTTGGCAAATCGCAAAAGCCGACGGCGTTTCGAAATTATATAATCTTGAAAGGTTCTGCTCCGTTCAAGCCTATTATTCATTGGTTGGACGTGAATTGGAAAGAGAAATTCTACCCGCGGCAATTGACCTCGGTTTGGGTACTTTAATCTGGAGTCCTCTGGCAGGCGGATTTTTGAGCGGCAAATTCACTCGTGAAAGCGAAGCTGAAGGAAGAAGAAAAAACTTCGATTTTCCGCCGGTCAATAAAGAGAAGGGATTTGCCGTTATTGACAAATTAAAAGAGATTGCGGAAAGCAAAAACGCTTCCGTAGCGCAAATTGCTTTAGCTTGGCTCTTACACAAACAAGGCGTAACAAGCGTAATAATCGGAGCGCGGAGGGAAGAGCAATTGATTGACAATTTAAAATCAGTCGATATTGAATTGACCGACGAAGAAATGAAACAGCTTGACGATGTAAGCGCAATAGCGCCTGAATATCCAAACTGGTTGCCATCAATGAAGCGGGGCGACGATCTGTTTAGCAGATTTACCTAGAGGTAAAATGACTTTATTCGATTGATGTATACGATAAACAAAATAAGGAATAGGAGAATTGAACAAAAATAAATTCGGATCAAAAGGCTGGACGCCTGAGCGAATCGGTTCGCTCATAAGAAAAATATACGTAATCACAGGCGCTACCAGTGGGACGGGTTTTGAAGCGTCAAAAATACTTCTTTCCAAAGGCGCTAAAGTTGTTATGTTGAACCGTAACGTTCAAAAATCCGCAGAGGTAATCGCCGGGCTGAAAAATGAATTGGGCGACGATATAGACGCATTCTCTATTCAAATAGATTTGGGAGACCTGGCTTCGGTGCGAAAAGCCGCGGAGGAAGTTCTGGAAAATGTCCCGCGAATTGACGCTCTGATCTGCAACGCGGCAATCGCACAAGTGCCCAAACGGCAATTGACCGTTGACGGTTTTGAAAGTCAACTGGGAGTAAACCATTTCGGTCACTTTCTGCTGCAAGGTTTGCTTTTCTCGCTCATTGAAAAATCAAAAGGACGCATCGTGACGGTTGGCAGTATGGGTTATAAGTTGGGACTAAAAACTATCAAATTTGACAACTTGAACAGGGACAAGGATTACAATGCGAACGACGCTTACAGCCAAAGCAAATTGGCGCAGATTATGTCCGTCTATGAATTGCAAGACAGATTGAAAAAAGCCGGCAGGAACGATGTGAAAGTTTATGCTTGCCACCCGGGCGCTTCCAGAACTTCATTGATTAAAACAAGCGGCAGCTTGATTATGCGTTTTATATGGTTTTTGATGACGCTGTCTCCTTTTGTACAATCAGCCGTAAAAGGATCATATCCGGAAGTAATGTGCGCTACAGAAGAGGACCTGAACCAAGAAGGGTTTTATGGGCCTACCGGACGGGGTTACTGGACAGGCCCGGTTGGAGAATGCAAATTGGAACCCTTCGCAAAGGATAAAAAGGCAGCGGAGAAATTATGGGATATTTCAGAAAAGGCTGTTGAATTTAAATGGAATTTATAAATTAAAAAAGCAGGAATTAAAATGGATATTTTAAAAACAGCAACGGAATGGGCGAAAGCAGAAGCTTTTTCAACATCATTTTTTATCCTGTTCGGAGTAATGTTCTTAGCTGCAAGCGTAGGTTTTGGGCAATTGGGAAAGACTGAACTAGCCAAAGCATATATACTCCCTACGCTGGTGGCTGGCATCTTGCTTTTAACAATTGGACTTGGATTATTCATTTCAAACAATTCAAGAGCCAAAAGCTTTCCTGCAGAATACAGCAAGGACACATCTGCTTTCGTGCAATCGGAAATAACCCGTGTCGAAAAAACAATGGAAGAGTATCAAACAATTGCTATCAAAGTTTTTCCTGCAATCATTGCCGTGGCAGCTTTGTTAATTATTTTTATCGACAAGCCAATTTGGCGGGCTATCAGTATCACAACAATTGCAATGTTAGTGGTTATTTTACTCGTAGACAGTAACGCTAATGCCAGACTCAAAGTCTATAAAAAGCAATTAGAATCAGTAGAAATAAAAGAAATAAATTAATTTGATAGTTTAATTAGCAGTATGAAAAAAATTAAAGCAATCATAACAGGTGCAACCGGAATGGTCGGAGAAGGCGTTCTGCACGAATGCCTTCTGCATCCTGAGGTAGAATCCGTATTAGTAATAAACCGCAAAACCTGCGGAGTAGAGCGCGATAAATTGAAAGAAATTATTCTCAAAGATTTTTTTGATCTTTCATCAATTGAAAAAGAGTTGAAAGGATATAATGCATGTTATTTCTGTGCAGGCGTTTCATCAATCGGTAAAAAGGAAGAAGAATACAAACACATCACCTATGATTTAACAATCAATTTTGCAAAAAAGTTATTAAAGCTAAATCCGGATATGACCTTTTGTTACGTTTCAGGTTCCGGAACTGACAGCACAGAAAAAGGAAGAATAATGTGGGCGCGTATTAAAGGTAAAACGGAAAACGATTTGCTCAAATTGGGATTCAAAGACGCTTATATGTTCAGACCGGGTTATATTCAGCCTATAAAAGGATTGAAAAACACTAATAAAGCCTATAAATTGTTTGCGCCGCTTTATCCCGTTTGGAAAGCGTTGTTTCCCAAATTTGTAGTTACTCTTGAGGAGCTGGGGAAAGCGATGATAAATGCATCGCTTTACGGATATACTAAAAAAATATTAGAATGTGAAGATATTGCGAAATTAGCTACGGAATAAAGTTGTCGTCCCGCTCATTTTTTATTTCTTACTTTTTAGAAAAACTATTTTCGTAGAAATCTAAATAGTTGCCGCTCGCCAGATTCAAATGGGCTTGGATTCTTGCTAACTTCTCTTCTACTTTATGCCCGTCCCTCTCTTTTTATTATATTGAGATTATAATTTTCCCGGTTAAATATCGGTCTTTGAGTCTGAGGCGAAGGACTGTCGGGAGAACTCTTTTTTCCGTTAAAAATTCGGGGTGTTTTTATGAAGTTATTGAAATCTCTCACTTTCTGGATTTTTGCCGGTTTTGTATTCGGCGTTTTATTCGGCTATCTCTTCAGGGAAAGCATTCTGCCCGTTGCAAATCCGGCGGCTGCGATTTTTATCAATTCTTTGAAAATGATTGTAATGCCGATAATCATCTTTTCGATTGCCAGCGGAATTTTGAATATCGAATCCGGGAAGGAATTGAGGAAACTAGGCGTTAAAACATTCCTTTATTATGTCACCACCACAACGCTTGCCATTATAACCGGGCAAATTCTCGTTACGCTCGTAAAACCCGGTTCGAACGTTACGAATCTCGTATCGGCAAACGTGGAAAACATTCCCGCCGCAGAAGGAAGCATTCTCGATATCCTGATCGACATTATTCCGACCAATCCGATCAGTGCAATGGCGGAAGGCAATGTAATTCAGGTAATCTTTTTTATGATTTTGTTCTCGCTGATCATTATGCGGTTTCAGGATAAATACAGGACGTTTTATAACGACTTTTTCCAGGGCGGATTCAATATAATGATGGAAATGGTGCGCTGGATTATCTGGCTTGCGCCCGTGGGCGTCTTCGGAATTGTAGCCGGCATTGTGGCGGAAACCGGCTTCGATGCGATTATCGGATTGATGAAATATTTCTTTACCGTTCTCGGAGGGCTCCTTTTCCATGCCTTTGTGACTCTCCCGGTAATTCTTTCCATGTTCGGAGGAATGAATCCGTGGCTTCATTTCAAGAATATGCTGCTTGCCATCGAGACGGCGTTTTTTACGAGCTCTTCGATGGCTACTCTGCCGATTACAATGGAATGCGTAATCAATAACGATAAAGTGGAACCGAAAGTTGCTAATTTCGTACTGCCGATAGGAGCCACGGTAAATATGGACGGAACTGCGCTCTACGAAGCCGTAGCCGTTATCTTTATAGCACAGGCATACGGCATAGAACTGACTTTTATTCAATTAATTATCGTATTGTTAACGACGGTTCTGGCTTCGATCGGAGCGGCGGCTATTCCGATGGCCGGCTTCGTTATGATTACGATTATTTTGAAAGCCGTCGGTCTGCCGCTCGAAGGCGTCGGACTTGTTCTGGCAGTCGACAGACTCCTTGATATGGTGCGTACGACGGTAAACGTATGGAGCGATTCGTGCGGCGCTGTCGTGGTAAACAATCTCAGCCGGAAGGAAACATGACGTTAATACGGTATTGTTTTTATTAACTTTCAACAAATACGAACGGGCAAAATGAATTATAAGTTTATTAAACTGTTATTTACAACTTCCCTGATTCTTGCCGTTTTATCATGCGGAAGCGAAAAGCAATTCGTCAGGAATTCAATCGATCTTTCGGGGACGTGGCAATTCGAACTCGATCCGGATAATAAAGGGATTGATGAAAAATGGTACGCCGGGGATTTATCCGATTCCGTTTCGCTGCCGGGCACAACCGACTCGAACAAAAAAGGATACATCAATAACGATACGACGACTCTCCATTTGAACAGGGAATATAAGTACGAAGGCGCGGCGTGGTACCGCAAGAAAATTGTAGCGCCCGATAATTTCAAAGGCAAGCATATAGTACTTACGCTCGAAAGAACAAAACCTTCGACGCTCTGGATCGACGATAAATTCATCGGCAATTCGTACTTGCTGCAGTCGCCGCAGCGCTATGATATTTCAGACGTTCTCACTCCCGGAACTCATTTCATTACGTTGAGAATCGACAACGACCTCAAACTGACTCCTTACGGCAACGCTCATATTTACAGCGACGACACTCAAACCAACTGGAACGGAATTATAGGAAAGATATTTATCGAAGCGACAGAAAAAACATTTATAAAAGGTTTGAGCGTTAAGCCCGATATCGCTAATAAAAAAGCCGCTGTGGAAATCAAACTCGAAAACGGATTGGAGATTCCAGAAATCGAAGTGGAATTAAAGATGTCGTTAATCGAGGACGGAAGAAAAGACGAACTCAAGTCGATCGAATATAAAGTTAGCGCGGACTCCGTAATTCGCGTCGCATATTATTTCGACGAAAGTCCGAAATTATGGGACGAATATCGTCAACCTCTTTACGAACTGACCGCTCTTATCAAAAACGGAAAAATTATCGACGCCAAAACGGTTAAATTCGGGATGAGAGAATTCAAAGCCGAAAGAAAGCAATTCTCTGTAAACGGAAGGAAAACGTTCTTGAGAGGCAAACACGACGCGGCTGTTTTTCCGTTGACCGGTTACACTCCCACGGACGTCGAAAGCTGGATGAGAATATTCGAAATTGCAAAGTCGTACGGGATCAACCATTACAGATTCCACAGCTATTGTCCGCCGGAAGCGGCATTCGAAGCCGCCGACCGCGTGGGGATATATCTTCAGGCTGAACTCCCTTTCTGGGGCGGACTCGAATCCGACTCGGTCGCAGAACGCCTTAAAAAAGAAGGCGTCGGTATGCTGAGCAGTTACGCCAATCATCCTTCGTTTGTAATGTTCGGCGCGGGCAACGAAATCTGGTCGGGACATGAACGCGTTGTGAAGATTATAACTGAATTGAAATCTATCGACTCGACTCTGCTCTATACGACGGGCGCAAATAACAATATCGGGTATCGCGAACCCGAAGAAATTTCCGACTATTATATCGGCGCCAGAACTCCTTACGAACGCGATACAGTATTGACACACCTGCGTCTTTCGCAGGCTTTTGCAGATTCCAGAGAAGGGGGAATTCTTAACGGTTTTTATCCTTCGACTCGAATAAATTTCGACTATCCCGTAAGCAAAATCAAAATTCCGGTTATCAGTCACGAAGTGGGGCAGTATCAGATTTATCCGGACTACTCCGAAATTAAAAAGTACACGGGAGTTTTGAAGCCGTGGAATCTGGAAATATTTCGCAAAAGAATGATTCGGAACGGCTTGGAGGATATGGATAAAGAATTTAGAAGAGCCTCCGGCGCCTGGTCGGCTATCTGCTACAAAGCCGAGATGGAAGCCGCATTGAGAACAAAGAATATGGCGGGGTTCCAGTTGCTCGATCTGCAGGATTTTCCCGGACAGGGTACGGCGCTGGTCGGTATTCTCGACGCGTTTATGGACGGTAAGGGCGTAGTATCGGTAGATAAATGGAAACAATCCTGCAACGACGTCGTTCTGCTGTTGGAATTTCCCGGGTATTGCCGGCGGTCGAACGAGATTTTCGAAGGCAATTTAAAGATTGCAAATTATTCCGATAAAAAAATCGAGGATGATATCGAATGGGAATTGACCGACGGGAAAAATATAATTGAATCGGGAGTTATAAAGAATTACGTATCCGAACAGGGAACGCTGTCGGACGCCGGAAAAATTGAAATTAAACTCTCGGCAGATAAACCCTCCCGTTTTAATCTTAAGTTGAAATACGCTCAATACGCAAACGAGTATCCTCTATGGGTTTATCCTTCCGAAAAAAATAGAATTGATTTTGGGGATATAACCGTCGCCGATAAAATTGACGAGGCAATAATTGAAAAACTCCGCGGCGGAAATAAAGTATTGCTTTTCCCCGATCATAAGACGATTGAGAATAAAAGTTTGGCGGGGCTGTTCACTCCCGATTTCTGGAATTACGGCATGTTCAAAAGCATAAGCGAGAACAACAAAAAGCCCGTATCGCCGGGCACGCTCGGAATTCTTACCGACCCGGATCATCCCTTGTTCGAATATTTCCCGACGGATTTTCATACGAACTGGCAATGGTTTTCGATTATTAAAGCCTCGCGTCCGTTGATATTGAACAAACTAAAGAATTATAAGCCGATTGTAAGCGTTATCGACAATCTCGAACGGAATTACAGACTCGGACTCATTTTCGAATTAAAAGTAGGAAAAGGCTCGCTGCTTGTGTGTACGGCTGATCTGGAAAAAATCACAGATTATCCGGAAGCGTTCAGTCTTTATAAATCGATTGTGAATTATATGAAGTCGGATGCGTTCAACCCTTCGTATAGCGTCGACGAAAGACAATTGAAAGAACTGTTTTGAATCTGCGCGGATTGATAAGATTTAGAAATAATATTTAGATTATGTTTTTTATTGTTGCTTCCAGTATAAATTCGAAAACTAACGCTTAAAAGATTATTCATAATTAAACACCTTAAACAATTGATTACGACATTGTATATGTCTCCGACATTTAAGTAGGATAAGAAATCAAAATCGACATAACCCTCCTTTAAAAGAGGGATAAATTGGTTATATTAACGTTTGTTATTATTCCACAAAAATACAAAGGGGAAAAAATGAGGCGCTTGGCAATCCTTCTGCTTATTTTAACGCTTTCTTCTTCTCTTTATTCTCAAAATGAAAATTCAACTAAGATCGACCTTATAACTAACGTAATCAACAGAAATTTGATTTCGCTCGACGGCAGATGGAATTATATAGTCGACCCGTATGAAAACGGATTTTACGATTACAGACGTCGTCCGTACGACGAGATCGGCGACCGTACGGGCGGGTTCTATTCCAATAGAAAGCCCGCGGATAAAACGGACCGCGTCGAATACGATTTCGAACTCTCGCCGGCTATGACGATTCCCGGCGACTGGAATTCACAGGTAAACGAGCTTAAACTTTATGAGGGAACGGTCTGGTTCAAAAGGGATTTCGACGTAAAGAAAAAATCCGATAAAAGATATTTCCTATACTTCGGCGCAGTCAATTACGAAGCGCATGTTTATTTCAACGGCAAAAAGCTCGGCGTTCATATCGGCGGCTTTACGCCATTCAATTTCGAAGTTACGGATTTATTGGAAGACGGCGAAAATTTTGTGGTCGTTAAAGTCGATAACTCAAGAAGATTCGACGGGGTGCCCACGGTTAATACCGACTGGTGGAATTACGGAGGAATTACGCGGGACGTCTTTTTGATCGAAACCAACGCTACGTTTATCCGGGATTTTAAGTTGCAATTGAACAATAACGACCCCGGAATGATTGAAGGTTTCGTTCAACTCGACGGAGCCAAAGACGAGCAAAACGGGACGATCAGAATAGAAGAAGCAAATATTAATTATAAATTCAAAACCGGCTCGAACGGATATGCGACAATTAAAATACGCGCGGGTAAATTGAATTTGTGGAGCCCCGAAAACCCTTTCCTCTACAATATAAAAATAGAAACGGAAACCGACACGCTTAAAGATAAAATCGGATTCCGGACTATAGCGGTTAAAGGAACGGATATTCTGTTAAACGGCAAACCCGTTTTTTTGAGGGGAATCTGTCTGCACGAGGAAAACCCGTTGAAAACCGGAAGGGCGTACAGCGAAGCCGAAGCTTTGATGCTTCTAAATTGGGCTAAAGAGCTCAACTGCAATTACGTGCGACTGGCTCACTATCCGCACAACGAATATATGGTGAGAACCGCCGAGAAAATGGGTCTTCTGGTGTGGGAAGAAATTCCGGTCTACTGGACAATCCAATGGGAAAACGAATCGACATTCCGCAACGCAATGAATCAATTGGAAGAGATGATAGTAAGGGACAGGAACCGGGCAAATGTGATTATCTGGTCGATGGGCAACGAAACGCCCGTTACCGAAGAGCGAATCCGTTTTATGAGTAAACTCGCAGAAAGAGCGCGCGAACTCGACGGCTCACGTTTGATCTCCGCCGCGCTCGAAGTGCACCGCAAGGAAAACGAACCGTTCACTTATATGGTGGACGACCCGCTCGGCAAATATCTCGACGTTTTGTCGTTCAACGAATATATCGGATGGTACGACGGCAAGCCGGATAAATGCAGTAAAATTAATTGGGAATTCGGATACGACAAACCCGTTGTAATAAGCGAGACCGGAGCCGGCGCTTTGCAGGGTTATAATGCCGACAGCCTTACCGTCTGGTCGGAAGAACATCAGGCGTATTTCTACAAGAAACAACTTGAAATGATCGGCAAACAAAAGCAAATTAAAGGAATGACCCCGTGGATTCTGGTCGATTTCCGTTCGCCGAGAAGGCAGCACCCGGTCTATCAAAATTTCTGGAACAGAAAAGGACTGGTTTCGAGCTCCGGCATTAAAAAGAAAGCTTATTTCGTACTGAAAGATTTCTACGATAAAATCGAAAACCGTAAATAAAAGGCGGACTAAACAATGCGCACTTTTGCTCTGGTTATATTGAGCGTTCACGGAATTATTCATCTGCTCGGTTTTATCAAAGCGTTCGACCTGATGAAAGTCGAAGAACTTAAGAGTTACATTTCGAAGAGAGACGGAATATTATGGCTGCTTGCTACGCTTCTGCTCCTTTCAGCCGCTGTGTTATATTCGAACGATTTTATCTGCTGGTGGGCTGTGTGCGCATCGGGAATTGCAGTTTCGCAATTCCTCATTGTAAAATACTGGCGGGATGCGAAATTCGGTACGATCGCCAATCTTATTTTAATTCTTCCTGTAATAATAACGGCGGCGGATTCTCTTCCTATCGGTTATAAAGAAGAATTAAAGTCGGAAGTTGTCAAAAGAATTTCCGGCGAGGGAGGGCAGGGCGTTGTCGCTTTTGCCGATATTGAACATTTACCCGCTCCGGTACAAAAATATTTGATTTATACCGGAGCGGTGGGAAAACCGCGGGTTTATAATTTCAGAGCAGTCGCCGAGGGAGAAATTAAAACCGCGCCGGATTCAAAATTTCTCAAATACCGTTCAATGCAATACAATTTTATCGACAATCCGGCGCGCTTCTATTATATCCGGTCTTCTCTCTACGGAATTCCGTTCGAAGGTTTGCATACCTACGCCGATTCCGGCGCGGTAATGAGAATTAAACTCGCGTCGTTTTTTACGGTAGCCGAGGCAAAGGGCGAAATTATGAATAAAAGCGAAACGGTAACGATGTTCAACGACATTTGCCTCTTTGCTCCCGCCGCTTTGATCGACCCAAAGATCGAATGGTTCCCCGTTGATTCTCTGACCGTCGATGCGTTTTTCGAAAACGCCGGCAACAGAATCAAAGCTCGTCTTTATTTTAACACAAAAGGCGAACTGGTCAATTTCGAGTCGGACGACAGATACGAATCTGCCGACGGCAAAACATACGTGAATTACAGATGGAGTACGCCTGTTAAAGATTATCGCAATTTCGGCGAAGCAAAACTCGCCTCGTACGGCGAAGCCGTCTGGCATAAACCGGAAGGAAAATTCGTCTATGCCAAAATGCGCCTTAAAGAAATTGTTTGCAATACGAGAGAGTACGTCCCGATAAAAAATGAATTGTTTCTGAATTTTTAGCCCGTCTCGAGCATCTAACCTGTCGAAGTTATAATTTAATTGCGTATAATTACATTCAAAAAAATAGCGATTGATGAATCCGTACATACAAGTTTTAATCGGAAGTTTTTTGTTGAGTCTGGCTCACGCGTTGATTCCGAGCCATTGGCTGCCGATTGTAACTATCGGCAAAGCCGAGAAATGGTCGCGAAACGAGACTCTTAAAATTACCGCGGTGACAGGCTTTTCGCACACTTTAAGCACCGTAATTATCGGAATTATTGTCGGGATTGTAGGTTATAAACTTTCGGAATCGTATCATGTGATAACGCATCTCTTCGCTCCGGCGGTTTTAATTTTACTCGGATTGATTTACCTTGCGCTCGAATATCGTCATAAATTCATTAAACATCCTCACAAGCATCACCATATCGACGTCGATAATATAATCGAAAAGAAAAAGAGCAAGAAGTCGATTGTAATTACTTTGATGATTGCAATGTTCTTCTCTCCGTGTCTCGAAATCGAAGTATATTATTTGACCGCCGGCAGGCTCGGCTGGCCCGGGATTGCCATTGTTTCGGTCGTTTATTTCTTCGTTACGGTTTTCTTCATGATGCTGCTCGTTTATCTCGTCGGAAAGGGAATGAGCAAGCTCAAATGGGAATTCCTCGAACATCACGATAAATTAATCACCGGACTTATACTGATTGTAGTGGGACTGCTCGCTTATTTTATCGAATATTAGAGTCATAGCGCGATTAAAGCGGGTACTGCTTGGAAACCGGATAACACTTCATTTCAGCAACGTCAGTTTAATTGTTTTGAAATAATTGCGCGCCTTGAGTCTGCAGAAGTATACCGACGAAGCCGAACGATTCAAATCGTCGATAGAGAGGGCGTATTTATGCCGTCCCGCATTCTGGTAATCGTTAACCAGTGTCTTTAATTCTCTTCCGAGTATGTCGTAGATTTTAAGTTCTACAAACGAATTTTCCGGCAGGTAATATTCGATTGTGGTCGACGGATTGAACGGGTTTGGGTAATTTTGGTAAAGCAGATAACTGTCGGGTAATTTATCCGTCTCAACTCCGGTAATATAGGTTGTGTCGAGTTTTATAATTCTTAAGGGTTCGGCGTTTATTATACGTCTGTCATTTATTAATATTCCAGCCAAGCTATCTATCGAGTATCCTTGTATTTGCCATGTTTGATTCCAATTGTCATTAATGTAGCCGTCGACATTGATTAAAGTTGCATTTATACTATCCATTAATCCAGCAATATCTTCATAACTTACGTTATTTCTTAATACGACTCTGAGTCGACCGCCATAAAATTTAGGAGCCTTAAATGACGCAGTATCGCTTAGTAAATGCAAAAAAGAGCCGACTATTTTTTGATCTCCGTCTTCAGTTGGAACGCCATGAACTGAAGGATCTATCACCCAGCGCCAAGTTTGAGATTTACCCGGCGGAAAAGAAAATTCGCCGTCGGCGAGAGAACAATTCAAATCCAGACGTACTCCGATATAACTCAATTCAGTTATGCAATACGGATCTGCCCAGAAATTAAATGAGGAGTCTGTATTATTTTGAAATGTCATTTTTACTACAATTTTCTCGCCGTATGAATATTCCGGTTTGTCGGTTGAAACCGTAAATATGCCCTGCCCGTATACCATATTAGAAATTAATAAAAGGAAAATGGCCCACGACATTTTCTCTTTCATTGTAAAGCCCTCACATTCTATTTTTATTGAAGTCGATTTGTCAAAGATTTATTATAATAACTATCATGATACCCTGCAGCTACAAAAGTAATTAGTTTATTTTACTATTTCAATTAAGAGCTTAGTCTTCATTTCAGAAGCGTCAGTTTAATTGTTTTGAAATAATTGCGCGCCTTGAGTCTGCAGAAGTATACCGACGAAGCCGAACGATTCAAATCGTCGATAGAGAGGGCGTATTTGTGCCGTCCCGCATTCTGGTAATCGTTAACCAGTGTCTTTAATTCTCTTCCGAGTATGTCGTAGATTTTAAGTTCTACAAACGAATTTTCCGGCAGGTAATATTCGATTGTGGTCGACGGATTGAACGGGTTTGGGTAATTCGCAATGTAATATTCGTTGTTTATAACGTTCTCATTGACTTCGGTAACTACGTTGTCGGCAATCAATCCGGGAAGTATATCGGGAGGATCTAGTTTATGTTTGTATTCGTAGGGAACTTCGTACTCGCATAAATCGGGAGTAATTATCGAGCTGTTGACGGTAATGTTGTTCTCGATAAACGCATAGCCGGGTTCGGCGCTGTAATCGGACATTACGGCTTTGCCGACATTTTCAAAATAATTGTTTTCAACTCTTACGCACGCGCCCATTCGGGTATTGACCGCCGTATTGCAACCCCTGTAATAATTGTTGAAAATATGTGCTTTTCCGAAGCGAACGCTCGGAAGCCTCGACTCGCAATTATTGAAATAATTGTGGTGAAACGTAACTCGAATTACGGTGTCGGCAATTTGCTGGTCGCCGGAACTGATAAGTATGGTTTTGTAGTGGTCGTGAAAATGAGACCATGAAACTGTAATAAACGACGACTCGTTTTTGATGTCGAGCAGACCGTCGTAATAATCGACGCCGTGGTTTTTATCCGAAAAAAATTCGCAATGATCGATCCAGATGTTTTGAGATTTTCCGTTAATTTCCAATGCGTCCTGAGGGGCGACGTGCGAAACCGTAATATTCCTTATAATTACATTCCGCGCGTTGTTTACGGAAAGTTCAATCCCTTTCAGATAGTTTTTATCTCCGGTTCCGACCAATGTTTTGTCGGAAGTTATTATTATTGCGTCGTTGCCTTCGAGCTTGCCTTCGAACTCAACGTAATAAGGTTCCGGGCTTGCAAGATACTTTTTAAGATCTTCGAGACTATAAGCTTTAACCGTGTCGCCGAGCGAGCCGCCGGTTAAAGTGAATCTTGTCCCTCTGTCGTCCTGAATTCCGGCATATCCGATAAGATTTGTATCCTGAGTAACTCCGTCGGGCAAGAATCGCGCCGTAACTTCGACGTTTCTGTCAATTGTAATTGTGAAGACCGAGTCCGCTGAAGTGTGGCTCCCCGTCCAGCTGTCCAGGAAATATCCGGGATTTGAATGAGCCGTTAGAGTTATCTGCGAGCCGGCGTCGTAATAATCTTTAACCGGAGCGTACGAAACGGCGCCCCATCCTGGATTGTTTGCGTTAACTTTGACCGTGTAGGAAGGAGCGCAGTCGTCCGGCGTTGCGCCGCCTATAATCTTGAAATAATCGTAATTGCCGAGCCCTTTTTCTGACAACGCCTCGATTCTTATTTTGTGGCTCCCGCTTTCGAGATAAACTTTCAGAGTGTCGGACTCGCGCCAATTTTTCCAATCGACGGTAGAAGGGAAGTAGATGGTGTCGAGAACGACGGCTCCGTCGATTACGAGACGCCCGTTCCTGTCGTCGCTGCCGCCAACGGCATAACGCCAGACGAACGAGTACTCTTTATTCTCCGAAACGTATATTTGCCAGCTTATGCTTTTGCCGATGCCGAAATCGGTGTCAGCAAATCCCTCGCCTGTGTATCCGGGTACGCTGTTGTCGATTTTGCCGTCGACGGAACAAAATCCGGTTTCGTTTTCCTGTATAATTATTTCCTGCGCATAAATCAGTTGAAAACTGATAAACAAGAGTATCGGAATCAATTCCTTCATGGCGGTATTAATTTATTATCTGACAGTTAAATTTAATCAGACTGTGGAACTATAACAAACAATTAAAATTCCAGACTGATTCCGATTGAAGGCAAAATGCCGATGGAAGATTGCGCGTCGACTTCTTTTTTTCTGTCGTCCCATCTGATTTCGTTTGAGGCTTTGTTGTTGTAAATGTTTTGTATGTCCAGATAAGTTATCAGGGCAAAATTTTCGAAATGCCATCTTTTGTCGAATCGCAAGTCGAGCGAATGGAATGGCTTAAAACGAAGAGAATTATATTTTTCTACAAGTTGACTGCCGTCGGGTTCGAAAGGCGTATACGGATTTCCGGTTGCGAATCTGAATTTCAAAGAACCTTCGAATGTGGGAGTGAAGATATATCCGCCGCTCAAGTTGATAATCCATTTCTGGTCGTATTTGCCGGGCCTTTCTACGCCGTCCAGCGCGGTGAAGTAAGATTCGTTCCAGGTTAAGCTCAATATTCCGTAATGAGGAATGTCCGAAGATTTTTTTTGTACGGAAACTTCGACGCCTCTTGCAAATCCCTTGCCGGCGCTTCTAAGCGGCTCGAGAGCATATGAAGAAAAATTATCTGTGCTGCCGCTGAATCCGGCTCCCGTGTTCGTGAGTATCAGATAAGGCCTCAATTGACTGACCGGATAATCGCCGTAGAGTTTGTAATATGCCTCGGCTCTCAGCCGGGTGTCCTCTCGCAATTTCAGTTCGTACCCTGCAATCAATTGATTTGCTCTAATTGCTTTTAAGTTCTTGTTTTCTTCGGAGCCCGCCAGCCATATATACGAAGGGCTTTGATAGTATACGCCAGCCGAGAGAGATACAATCTGCGAGGGATCGAGCATATAAGAAACCGAAAAACGCGGAGAGAGATAAAAACCGGAATTCAGAAAACCGTAATAGTCTGCCCGCAAGCCGGCGCTGAATAAAAACATCCCCGCGGTCGCAGAGTATTGAACATAAGCTGCATATTTGCCGTATCGTTCGTTCATGTTCACACTTCCGACGTTTAATGTGTCGCCGTACGAAGTTACAAACGGCGGGAAAAAGATGTCCGTTTTGAATTTTACCGATTTGACTTCGGCTCCGAAATTGATTTCCGATTTGCTGCTAACTTTGTAAACGGCGTCGAACTTGAGAGTGTTTTCGCCTTCAATGGAATTGTTCAAAAAAATGGGATTGAAATTCGTGTCCCTCTGCGACGCATTGTTGTCGAAGAAATTTCTGCTGAGAGAAATATCGTAAAAACCTTTTTCGTAGATATGCCTGTAAGACAAACCGGTTAAATACTGGTTCTGATTTGAACCGAGTATTCGCGAATTTTCGTATATGTCGTCGGAGTTGTTGTTATTGTACTTAACCTTATCGAAAGCTCCGATAAATAAAAAGCTGAGCGAATTTTGCGCGTCGATTTTGTGATCGTATTTTGCGAGGGCGTCGTAATACTCGGGTACAAAGTTAAATCCCGCCGCGTCGAAAATGAAATCGAGATAACTTCTTCTGGCTGAAATGATAAAACTGGAGTTTTCCGATACAGGCCCTTCGAGGTCGAGCCCGAATTGAGTGGCGGAAATTGTGGCTTTGCCGCCAATCCGGTCGGAGCGACCTTCTCTCAAATCGATTCTCAAAACGGATGATATCTTGTCGCCGTAGGCTACCGAAAAACCGCCCGTTGAAAAATTGGTTTCCCTTACAAAATCGAGATTGACATAACTCAAAGGTCCTCCGGTGGCGCCCTGGCTGCCGAAATGATTTATGTTTTGCACGGGATATCCGTTTACCAGATATAAATTTTCCGAAGGCGCCCCGCCGCGCACAACGAGATCGTTTCGTCCCGGACTCGCCTGAGCAATGCCGGGCAGTACGGACAATGCCCTGATCACGTCTTCGAATCCGCCCGGGGCGCGCCGTATCTCTTCGTAACTGAAGTTTGCCGTACTGTTTAATTCATAAGGGTCGGTATTAAAATAGCCCGAGCTGACGGTAACGCTTTCAATCTCTATTAACTTCTGCTTCAGTTCGATCAACAAATCCGCCGGACGGACGTTGGTAACGATAATTTCTGATTTTATCAGCGGTTCGTAGCCGATGGAAGAAGCCTTAATTTGATATCTGCCCGGTTCGAGATTGTTTATTTCAAAATAACCGTCGATATCGCTCGCTGCGCCTTTATTGGTGCCGATTAATATTATGTTTACTCCGGGCAGAGGCTCTTTTGTATCTTTGTCGATAACGCGTCCCGTAATTCTTCCGCTTTGCGCCAAAATTGCGCCTGAAAATATCAACAGGATTAATATTAATTTCTTCATGTTCGGTTTCTCAAATTTTTTCTGCTAAACGTCCGCTAATTTAAATAGGTTCCCTTTAGTAATGAAGTAATTGCAATTATTTTTTATATTTGCCTGAAAATTAAGCGTTACTATTATGACAAGCGGGAATTTGGACAAAGACACTCTTAATTACATCGGTAAAGACTCGCGCGATTTTTTCGTTTGTATCTGGAAAGAGGGCGAAATTGAATTCTATTCGGATAATGTAGAGCTGATTCTCGGCTATAACGCGGAAGAATTGAAGAGTATGAAAGAAGGTCATCTCTCGCTTGTTGCAGACGAGGATTCGGAGTATCTGAGAAACCGGCTGCTCGGATACGACGGCGATTCTTCGATGAATAAACTTGAAATCGAATACAAAGCGCTCGCCAAAAACGGTTCAACGCTTTATCTGAAAGAGATTATCAAATCGGTTAGAGACAACGAAGGAAATATTATCCGCCGCGACTGTATTGTGTTTAACGTTACGGAACTTAAAAAGCGGGAAGTAGAATTAGCTTCGGAAAACAGAAAATTAAAAGAAATCAACGAGAACAAGGATAAATTCATTTCAATCATTTCCCACGATCTTAAATCGCCGTTTACCACGCTGCTGGGATTCTCCGAAATTCTTTTAAACGAAAAAGATTTGCCCGAAGAAGAAAGAAACGAGTATATTCAATATATCTACGAAGCTTCCAAGAGCGAGTTGAATCTGATTAATTGTCTGCTCGATTGGTCGAGGCTGCAGACGGGAAGGGTAAAAGTGGAAGCCTCCAGATTGAACGTAAGGACCACTATTGCAAACGCCGTTGCAACGCTGACGGGCGACGCCGTGCGAAAAGACATATCGATTCAAATTAACATCCCGCATAATCTTTATATGTACGCCGACGAACGGCTAATTTCGCAAGCTGTCGTAATACTCGTCAGTAATGCGATCAAATTTTCTCATAAAGGCAAAGAAGTCAATATTACTGCTCAGCGTTTCAAAGAAGGCATGATCGAAATAGTGGTCAAAGACGAGGGGCTCGGCATATCCGAAGAGAATCAAACCAAGTTATTCCGCATCGACCAGAAATTCGCGCTTGCAGGCACCGAAGGCGAAAAAGGAAGCGGACTCGGTCTGACTTTGATGAAAGAAATTATCGACAAACACAACGGCAAAGTTTGGCTCTATTCCGAAGAAGGAAAAGGAAGCGAATTCCATTTTACCGTGCCCGAAGCTAAATACCTGATTCTTCTGGTCGAAAACGACCCTGACGATATTAATTGCATAACTCAGCTGATAAACGAAAATTTGCCCCATTTCGAAATTAAACTCGTTAAGAACGGATACGACGTTATCAAATTTCTAAAACTACGGATGCCTGCCGTAATAATTGCCAATCACGAAATGCCGCTGATGAAGGGATTCCAGCTCGTGGAAGCCGTTTATAAACACGACGCGCATAAAAATATTCCGTTTATTATTCTGATGAACGAACAGGACGACGATAACGCCAAAAAATATTTAAGGCAGGGCGTTTTCAAAGTTCTTGTCAAACCTCTCGAACCCGACGAATTTAAAAATACAATTAAAGATTCATTATTTTTATGAGGGTGTAAAATGATTGAAAAGGACGCGCGCAAACGAAACTGGTTTGCGCTCTACACAAAACCGAGGCACGAATTCAAAGCTCAACAGCAGCTTCACGAACTCTATATCGAGCATTATCTTCCGGTAATCGAAGTCGTTCGTAAATGGAGCGATCGTAAAAAAGTAATCAAAGAACCGCTCTTCCGAGGGTATATTTTTATAAAAGCCGACGAAAAAGAACGGCTTACGGCTTTGCATCAGCCTTCGATTGTCAAAACAATTTGCAGCGAAGGAAAACCCTCCGTTATTCCCGAATGGCAGATCGATAACATTAAAATCTTGCTTAAGGAAAAACCAGAAGTCTTTGTGTCCGACAAAATTGAAATCGGCTCCAAAGTAAAAATAATCGAAGGACCTTTTGCCGGAATTATCGGACAGGTAACTCAGCATAACAACGAAAAGTGGCTTTCGGTCAGCGTAGACCTGCTCAAACGTTCGATTCTTTTGAAGCTGCCGGCTAACTGCGTGGTTAAACAGGTATAGGTATGGAAATTAAAAAGATAAGCGAAGTAAACGTTAACGAGGAGTTTATTGCGTTTTTGCTTGTTTCCAAGGTCGAAGTTAAAACCAAGAAAAACGGCGAGCCTTATCTATCCCTGGAGCTCAAAGACAAAGCCTTGACATTCCAGGCGGTGATGTGGGAGAATTTTGAAAACGTTAAAGACGAATTGGAACCGGGAAGAATTATTAAAATTCAGGGGACGCTCTCGGAATACAACGGCGGGCAACAGATTAAAATTTCAAGATTGAGAGTGGCCGACGAAAAAGACGGAATAAAACTCGAAGATTTTCTGCCCGTCTCGAAACGCCCGCTCGATGAAATGCTCGACGAGTTTGAACGCGTCACGAATTCAATTAATAACGAGTATTTGAAAAAATTAATCGATTCGGTATTCGACGGACAACTTAAAGAGCGGTTTATTATGACGCCCGCAGGTAAGTCGTGGCATCACGCATATATTCACGGTTTGCTCGAACACACGCTCGAAATTGTAAAAATATGCGACCTCGTAGCGACTTTTCATCCAGAGATAAATCGCGACCTGCTGATTGCTGGCGCGTTGCTTCACGATATCGGCAAAACCGAAGAACTCGACTACAAGAAAGCCTTCGGATATACGGATAAAGGCAGTCTGCTGGGACATATTACAATAGCGGCAATCGAAGTCGAAAAAGCAATCGATAAAATCGAAGGTTTCCCGGAAGAATTGAAGAATCAAACGCTCCATTTGATATTGAGTCATCAGGGAAAACTCGAATTTGCCTCCCCGGTAGTTCCCAAAACTCTCGAAGCAATCGTATTGTATCACGCCGACGAGCTGAGCGCAAAGGCTAACGCTTATAAAAACGCAATTATAGCCGAGAGCGAGGGCGATAAAAAGTGGACCAAATATATTTATCTGGCGGAAACTAATCTTTATATTCCGGAAGACTTGCAAAAAAGAGAATCGAACGAGGGCGAAATTAGCGAGGAAGAAAATCATCCATAAAACAGGCGGGGTTGTTATGAAAAAACTAAATATCGTTTTCTTATTTTTATTACTGCCGTTCTTTACGCTGCAAGCCCAGACAGCAGGCGAACTCATTTCGGAAGGCGATTCTTACTACAAAAAGTTTGACAATCAAAAAGCGCTCGAGTTCTACAAAAAAGCGGAAAAACTGGAACCGGGAAATTATGAAGTCCTCTGGCGAATCAGTCGGGCTTATGTCGATATCGGAGAGCATATGCCTTCGAGCACCGACGAGCAAAAAGACGAACAACTCAATACGTATAAGAAAGCCCTCGAATATGCCGAAAAAGCCGTTAAAGCCGCTCCCGATAAATCCGTTACATATTTAAGAAGAGCGATAGCAAACGGCAGAATCGCTCTCTACAAAGGAGTCTTTTCGGTTGCTTCCGTTGTAAATTCCGTCAAAGCCGACCTCGAAAAGGCTATCGAATTGGGCAACGGGGGGAACGATATCCAGGCAATCGCTCATTATGTTTTGGCTCGCACTCACGCCAAGACGAGCGAAAAATGGAAACCCGCCCGTTCTGTGCTGGGTCTCGGCTGGGCGGATAACGAAATTGCAATCAAAGAATATAAAAAAGCAATTGAGCTCAAACCGGATTTCGTAATGTTTTATGTCGATTACGCTCATTCGTTAATTCGCGAAGACGACTATGAAACTGCGCGAAAGATGTTGAAAAAAGCTCTCGAAAGCCCTGTCGAGGACGAAGACGACTCTGTCAGAAAACAGGAAGCGAAGGATTTGCTGGAGGAAATTAAAGACGAATAATATGAAACGCGAGGAATTGAAAGAAGAGTTTATAGAAAAACTAAGGAATGCGGAAAAACTCGTTTTTTTTACCGGCGCGGGAATTTCCGCCGAAAGCGGCATTGCCACCTTCCGCGGACAGAACGGCATCTGGAATAAAATGAAGCCCGAAGAGCTGGCAAATTTCGACGCGTTCCTCAGAAATCCGAAATTGGTGTGGGACTGGTACAAACACCGTCAGGAAATAATTTCGAACACAAAACCGAATGCGGCGCATCTGGCTATAGCAAAACTGGAAGAATATTACGACGTTACGGTGGTTACTCAGAATATCGATAACCTTCACAGAAGAGCCGGGTCGTCTAAAATTTTCGAACTTCACGGGAATATCGAACGTAATTATTGTATAGAATGCAGAACTTTTTACAATTCGCCTGAATTGGAATTCCGCGGAGGAATTCCCAAATGCGAAAGATGCGGCGGTTTGATTCGCCCGGATGTAGTCTGGTTCGGAGAAATGCTGCCGCAGGATCAATTTACCGGAGGAGAGCAAGCGGCGGCTTTGAGCGATATTTGTTTTATAGTCGGCACTTCCGCAGTCGTTTATCCCGCAGCATACATACCTTTTACGGCGAGAGAATCGGGTTCGTATCTGGTGGAAATAAATATTGAACCGACGGAAATAAGCAGCGTGGTGAACTATTCGATTTACGAAAAAGCGGGTACGGCTCTTCCGGTTATTGCAGAAGTGGCGGCAGAAATCAAATCATCTCAAACTTAATTCGTCCTCGGCGTAACTGTTTTCCGTTTCGAGCACCCGGACTTTCACTTTTTTGATGTTTTCGGGAAGTCCGGCTTTTTTTATTCTGTCGAGCAGATAGAGACAAATATTTTCCGCCGTCGAATCGAAATCGACAACGACGGTTTTCGTTTCGAGCGATTTCAAAATGTTCATCAGCTCCGTGTCCTTCGAGCAGACCATAAACGAATGATCCATCTCTTCGATTATCGGGTCGATTATTCTTTTCAGTTCGTAATAGTCGAGCACCATGCCGTTTTCGTCCGGCGCGCCGTCAATTTCCACCATGCACCGGTAAGTGTGTCCGTGAAGATTTTTGCATTTCCCTTTATGAAAGGGAAGGCGATGTCCCATCTCCCATTTGAATTCTTTTGCTATTTTCATCATACACCTTTGGTTTCGGGTTTCCAGATATATTTATGCATTTGCAACTGAAAACGAACGTTCAACTTGTCTTCCAGTATCCAGTTAACCAGCGTAACGGGGTCCAATTTTCCGAATACGACGGAAAAAAGGACGCCGCACTTTTTGTCGAGTTCGAATTCTTTTATTTTGTTCAGACTCCACTCGTAGTCATTGCGGTCTCCGATAACGAATTTAACTTCGTCGCCCGGTTTAAGGAATTCGACGTTTTCGTACCGGTTTTTCTTTTCCATTTTGCTCGAAGGGCATTTCAAATCCATTATGATCATAACGCGCTTGTCGACGTTGTCGATCGGAAGACTTCCGCCGGTTTCGAGCATCACTTCATATCCCGCGTCGCATAAAGATTTCATTAAATCGAGCGATTCTTTTTGAACGAGCGGTTCGCCGCCTGTTATCTCTACCAATTTGCATCCGTACCCGCCCACTTTTTCGAGAATTTCTTCTTTACTCATGTCAATGCCGTCGTAAAAAGCATACTCGGTATCGCAGTAAGAACACCTCAGATTGCAATAAGTGAGACGCACAAAAACGCAGGGAAGACCGGCTTTGGAGCTCTCGCCCTGGATCGAATAATATATTTCGTTAACTTTCAGCATAATCGCTATTTTTGTGAACGCCAAAAATAATAATATCCCGTGTCAGATTAAAGCTTGAACCCGGAGTTGATTTAGAATAAAAAAGACAATATATTTACAGACGTTTTTTAATAAAATCAGGAAATCAGATTAATGGCTCATCATAAGTCGGCAATTAAGAGAATACGTCAGACAGAGACGAGAACAAAAAGAAATAAAGCGGCGCTTTCGAAAGTAAAAACATTGATTAAGAAAGTCTATTCTTCCGAGGATAAAGAAACGGCTGAAAAGAATCTGAAAGCCGCAGTTTCGGCGCTCGATAAAGAATCGGCCAAGGGAAGAATTCATAAGAACAACGCTTCGCGCAAGAAAGCCGCTCTCACAAAACACGTCAATAAATTGGCAGCCAAAGCAGAATAATCTTAGCGTATTAGATTTTTAACCGGAGCCCGCAAACTAAATGCGGGCTTTTTTGTCTTCAATTGCTTCGGCGCCTTCCGTCTCGGGAATATAAAACCTGACCTTAAAAAGAGAACCGTCTGCGTTCGGATTCTTTACTTTTTTGTTGATTAATACTGAATGTTCTACAAGAAGATTTTCGTCGATTTCCGAACCGAAAATATAAGTGGTTCCTTTAACCGTCACATTGTTTCCGATAATCGCAGGCGAATCGTCGCTGCCGGTTATACGTACTCCGGATTCGATAGCGCAGTTGCTTCCGATTTTGACCTGTCCTCTTATAACGTCGTTCCAATAAATTTGAGTGTTATCTCCGATCGTTATCGTCTGATTTTCAAAACACGACAGATGCGCTCCGTCGTGAATGATTATATTCCTGCCAAGTTCCACGCAGCCGGAAAGGTGGCAGTTTTTGTTGAATTTGACGTTATAATTCGGTCTTACACCTTTTCCCAGATACGCTCCTTTGCCTATTTCGATATCGAGGGGCTCGCCGCTTTTGTCCATCTCGATTATGTATTCGATCACCCCGTCGTCGATAAAAAAGTCTTCCGGGTCGTGAATCATTACGATGTCTTTCAATTTATCGTAAGCGAGTTCCCTCGCAATATTGTCCATTTCGCGAAGAACGGATTTGTTGTTGAAGCCCATCAGAGCGTATTGTCTTTCGGGCGTAACCGCCGAAACTTTGTATCCGTTTTTATTAAACAAAGCAATCAGGTCGGTCAAATAAATTTCCTTCTGGGCGTTGTCGCTCGAGATTTTATTAATTAATTCCGACAAGGGTTTGAACCGGAATGCAAAAACGCCGCTGTTGAATTCTCTGATTTCGAGAAGTTCTTCTTTCGTAAACGAATAGTTTTTCCCTTTGTAATTTGTTACGTACGGCTCCGTATCGCTCAAGCTGAGAATGTCTTTGTATTCGATTATTTCGATAACGTTGCCCCGGTCGTTGCCCGAAGGAGCTCCTTCCGCGTCTTTTTCTTTAACTCGCACTATTCTGCCGTAATAATTATTCCCGATATCGCCTTCGTAGATTCCGGTCAATACCATCATGTCGGAGGAAGATTCGAGGAATTTGTTTCTGAAAAACGCTACTGTTTCCGGGTCGATTAATCCCATGTCGCCGGGAAAAATGAAAACGGTTCCGTCGTATTTCGAAGAGTCGATTTTTTCCAGGGCAATTTGAACGGCATGCCCGGTGCCGCGCTGGACCTCCTGATAAGCATAAATTAACGATTGCCTTTTGCCGACTGTTTTGATTACGTCGTCGGCTTTTATGCCTACAACAAGAATCGTGTTGGCGTTTTGAAGTCCTTTATTGCATGCGTTATAAACGCGTTCGACTGTCGGAACTTCCCAGATTTTATGGAGCATTTTCGAAACCTTAGACTTTATTCTTTTGCCGTGCCCCGCGGCAAGTATTATTGCTGTTTCATTTTTAACATAATCGAACGAATCCGAGTACTCTTCCGTTAATTTTTTATAGCCGTTATTTCCGGACATAGGGAACCCCCTGATTAATCAATTTTTTAATTTTCAATTTATGAAAATAGTAAAAACTATCGAAGGAGTTAATTTCTTTTACTATTTTTGTTTTTGATTTTGCAATTCATTCAAGGGGTATTTATGAAAAAATTACTGGCAATAGCGCTCCTCTGTATTATGATTTCAAATGCGCACGCTCAAAAAGAGGGATTCGGAATCGGAATTATGATTGGCGAGCCGACGGGCATTAACGGCAAATACTGGCTTACTCAAACGACAGCCGTCGACGGAGGAATAGCTTATTCGTTTGCCAAAGAGCATACCGCCGTTTCGCTCCATGCGGATTATCTTTACCATATCGACGACGTATTCGAGTCGAGGTACTCGATTCCTTTTTATTACGGCTTCGGATTCAGAATGAGATTTGTCGACGGTGATAAAAATTCTTTCGGCGCAAGAGGAGTCGCCGGACTTGTATTCCAAAGCGACAAAATTCCTATCGACCTTTTCTTCGAATTCGTACCTGTGTTCAATCTTTTTCCGTCCACCAGCCTGGGTCTGGATCTTGCAATCGGCGGACGTTATTACTTGAATTGATCATGCCGTTTAAATTTATTGAACATACGGCGGATGCAGCCGCGGAAATAACGGGAAAATCAATAACCGGGATTTTCCTTTCCGCATTCGAAGCATGGAAGGAAACGGTAGCCGGAAAAGAAAAAAGCTCTGCCGAAGAAATAAAAGAAATTGAGCTTTCCGCGCCGTCCTACGAAGCATTGCTCGTCGAATTCCTGAGCGAGTTGAATTATCTCCTTTTTACTAAAAAATGGCTTTGCCGTAATATTCCGATACTCGATATAATAACCGAAGACGACGGACTTAAATTAATAGCTTCGCTTGAAGGCGGAACCGTCGACCCGTCGTCTATTAAAATAGAAATTAAAGCCGTTACTTTTCACAATCTTGAAATCGTAAAAGAAGGCGATTTTTATAAAACCGTTATAGTCTTCGATATCTGAAAAATTTTTGCGTTTAATTTCTGAAACAAAAAAGTAAATTGATCAAAAAATCGCGAGAGAGGGCGCGTAAAAATTAAGAAGCAAAGAGGAGGGGAAATTAACCCCACCTCTTCGGCGATTCGCCTTCCGGTAGTTTGGAAACGTAATCGCGAACTTCGTTCAAATCGGCTGTAGCCAGCGCAATCGAGGTATCGGCTGCGCCGTAATAGATATAAAGAGTTTTATCGTCGGCATACCAGCCGCAGGGGAAAACGACATTGTCCACGTCGCCTTTGGTTTCGTACGGTTCAAGGGGACCGAAAATCCATTCGTCGCTCCTTTTTAATATTTTGGTGGGATTCTCTTTGTCGAGCAGCAGGAGTCCCAATCTGTAGATTGCGCCGCTGGCAGTTTTTTTGACGCCGTGATACATAACGAGCCAGCCTTCGGGAATCAAAAGCGGCGGCGGCGAAAGTCCGATTTTATTGGCGTCCCACCATGCGCCTTCGCGCGCTTTAACCAATATTCGATGCTCGCCCCAATGGATTAAATCGGGCGAAAACGAAATCCACATATGAGCCGCCGATTGAGGCGTCGAAATTATAGGACGATGAATCATTGCCCATCTGTCGTTGAATTTAATCGGAAAGAGCGCGGCGTCTTTGTCTTCCGGCGGCAGAACCGCTCCGAACTTTTCAAAAGTCTTGAAGTCCTCAGTCAACGCCAGAGAAACCAACGGACCGCCGTGCGAGTATGCCGTATACGTTATGGCGTATTTTTTCAGTTCGTCTATATACGTAATCCTAGGGTCTTCGATTCCCCATATCTCTTCGGGAAATTTATCGGGTTCGGGAGGCATCGTCGGTTTCTCGTCGATTTTCCAATTCGTAATACCGTCTTTGCTGCGGGCTACGGTCAGATGCGAAATTCCCCTCATGTCTTCAACTCGCATCAGCAGGAGAATTTCGTCTCCGATTTTCGTAGCTCCGCAATTGAAAACCGAATTTGCCTGGTACGGCAAATCATTGACCGTAATTATCGGATTGCCGGAATAGCGTTTGAACAATTCTTTTCTGGAATTTCCCATAACAGAACTCCTTTTTAATTGTGAAAAGAATTAACGCTTTCGAAAGTTTTAATCATATTTTCGATTCTGTAAATTTCTGCAAGCGACAACAGGAACGAAAGCGTCGACTCGGCGCCCTGATTGAGATTAATTCTGTCGACATGGAGGGCGTCGTAACAGCCGCCGGAATTAGGATCGTAGAGCGACAGACCCAGGTCGTTCCTGCCGAGGAACCATTCGAAACTCGTCTTCGCCATATCGTACCAATATTCGTCGCCCGTAATGCGATAAGCGTCGACGCAAGCCGAAACCGCATCGTAAGCCGAAACCGGCTGCTGGTCGAAACCGGCTTTCTTACCGCCCTTTGGATACCAGCCTTCGGAGCCGATCGGTCTAAAATATCCTTTCTCTTTGGTTTGAATTTCCATCAGCCATTTTAAAGATTCGAGACCGATATTCATCGCATCCGCATTGTTCATAGCATGACCGCTTAAAATCAGAGCCTGCGAAAGACGCGCATTGTCGTATGCAAGTATGTTTTCGAACCATTTCCATTGATCGTCGGCAAAATTTTTATAAAGCGAGACGAGCTTATCGGTCAACGTTTCGCGAATGCTCAATACGAGTCGGTCGCCGCTCATTTTATTCAAATAGTCGTTAATACCCAAGAGGGCAAAAGCCCACGCGCGCGGCGAGGTAAGTTCGAGTATGGAATTTATCGATTCGTTAAACAACTGGTGCGCCCATACCTTGAAATTGTTTTTGGTCGATCTGCCGACGCATGCGCCGAGCGCCCAGATAGTTCTGCCCTGAGCGTCGTCCGAGCCAACTTTTTCGAGCCACCTGCGGCTGAAATCCATGAAATTTCTGAAACGTCTTTTTTCGGGATTGTATGCGTAATTGATAAACGATGCGTAGCTGGAAGCGAGCGTGTAAATCTGGTCGTCCGCAATGCCGAGTTCGTCTAACAATACGGTTAAAAGAAAAGCCCGCGCATTATCGTCGAGGCAGTATCCGTCTTCGAAGCGGGGAAATGTATAACTGGCATGCTGGAAAATTCCCGTACTGTCGGTCAAATTCTTCAAGTGATTTAAATTAAACGCCGGCAGCTCCATCCTCTTTTCGCTCAATGTTTTGACGGAAAAATATCCGTTTGATTTAATAGCCCGTTGTCTTCTTGCCTTCTGGAACGAATTCAGGTAATGATGAGCAATATTGCTCCATACCATTTCGCGACCGAGCATATAAGCGCGTTTGCGTATCGAATGGCGAAGCGGTTCGTCTTCGAGCAATTTAATAATTTCATCGGCAATCGCTTCGTTATCCGCAAAAGGCACCAAGATCCCGCGTCCGTCCGCCAGTAATTCTTCGGCGTGCCAGTAAGGCGTTGAAATCACCGCTTTGCCGCATCCGAACGAATAGGAAAGCGTTCCTGACGTAATTTGCGCTTTGTTCAAATACGGCGTAATGTAAATGTCGGCGGCGCCTATAAATTCTTTAAGTTCCTCGGCGTCGACGAAACGGTTATAGAAAATTACATTGTTTTTAATTCCGAGGTCGTGAGCCAGACGTTCGAGACTCATTCTGTACGATTCGCCCTGTTCTTTAATTATGTTCGGATGAGTAGCGCCGAGAACTATATAAACAAGATTCGGAAATTTCGAAATTACTTTTGGCAATGCCTTTAATACGTATTGGATGCCTTTACCCGGGGAAAGGAGACCGAACGTCAGCAATACGTATTTGCCTTCGACGCCGAAACGGTCTTTATAAAAATTCGGATCGACAAACGGCATATCGGGTATTCCGTGAGGTATCAAATCGATTTTATCTTCCGGCGCTTTGTAGATTTCCATCAAAAACTTTTTTCCTTTTTCTGTCATCGTTACAAGGCGCGAAGAATAAGCGATCAATTCGTCCATAACCCGTCGCTGGTCGGGATTCGGTTCCGGAAGTATTGTGTGAAGAGTCGTAACCACCGGCATTTTCAGACTCCGGATTAAAGCAAGGACATGACTGCCGGCATTGCCTCCGAAAATACCGAATTCATGCTGCACCGAAACTACGTCCACATTGTTATAATTTAAAAAATCGGCAGCTTTTTGATACGTATCGATATCCTGTTTGATTATTTCAAAGCGGACTTCCGGGGGATAGTCGAGCTTTTGGCCTCGGTCGGTAATCGCCGCTACGAAAGTTTCCGCGTGAGGATGCTGCTCGGAAACCGAATTGTACAAATCGTAAGTGAAGGTTGCTATTCCGCATTGACGGGGAAGATAATTACCTACAAAAGCTATTTTGTTGATATTATGCTGTCCCAACATAAGCTACTCCTCTCTTTATGGTTGATCGTATCGAAAAGAAATTTGAAATGTCGGAGTTTTCTAAAATCGACGGGTTGATAAGGTTCCCGAAAAATCTCCATTTAAATTTTAACTAAAACATTTTTGCGCAGATTAAAAAAAACATGACGAAATCCGATAATAAAACCGTATAACAATAAAAATATTTAATCGGTAAATGCGGATAATTCTCAACTAGGGTAGTTTATATGGATAAAGATATCAGAATTCTCCTCGTAGAAGACGCCGGCGTAATGCGGCAGATGGAAATCAAAACTTTAAATTCACTCGGATATACAAATATAGTCGAAGCGGAAAACGGAGTCGACGCCGTAGAATATCTGAAAGATAATCCTGAAATCGACCTGATAATAAGCGATTGGAATATGCCCGAGATGGACGGATTCGAGCTTTTGAAGTGGGTAAGAGGAAATCAGCCGACGGCTGCCATTCCGTTTTTGATGGCTACTGGCAGAGGCGAAAAAAAGGAAGTCGAAAAAGCCAACGAAGCCGGCGTAAGCAGTTTTATTTCCAAGCCTTTCAACAAAGACGAATTACAGGAAAAAATAAACGAAGCCTTCGGAATTAAAACAGAAGACAACGGCAATAAAAAGAAAGAGCCCAGACTGACGAGCGGCGGTAAAGTACGTATTAAGGCTATTCATATTCAAATTACCGACCACCTTACGCTCGGCGTAATGAAACATTTGATCAAAAAAGGCGAGCTGAATCCCAAACATTTCGAATTGGAAACCGAGTGTATGCCTTCGTGGAATACGGTAGCAAAAGCGCTCGAAGACGGCTCCGCCGACGTCGCGTTTATACTGGCTCCTCTTGCTATGGATTTATACAATTACGGAGTTCCGCTGCGGCTCGTATTATTCGCGCATAAAAACGGCAGCTGTTGCGTAAGGAATAAAACCGGCGGAGACGACAGTCACGGCGCCGATTTCTTCCGCGGTAAATCTTTCTACATTCCTCATACGATGTCGATTCATAATATGCTGGGTCATATCTTTTTCAGAAATATCGGATTGAATCCGGGGGTAACGGGTCAAAAAGGGGTCGACGTCGAATTCGAAGTGGTGGCGCCGATTAAAATGCCGGAATTCCTTGCGGGCAATCCGGACGCAAGCGGATATCTGGTAGCCGAGCCGCTCGGCACAAAAGCTATCGCATCGGGAATCGCCAAGCTTCAATTCCTGTCGAGCGAGCTGTGGGAAAATCATCCGTGCTGCGTTGTTGCATTTCAGGAAGAATTGATAAATAATTATCCCGACGCCGTCAAAGAATTTACTGAAATGCTCGTTTATAGCGGCAAGTTTATCGAACAAAAGCCTTCGATGGCAGCGGAAATCGCCGTCGATTTTCTCGATCCGAAAAAAGAACTCGGTTTGAAAGTGCCGATTCTCAAAAACGTTCTGACCGAACCGAAAGGAATTAAAACCAACAATTTATATCCGGTTGTTCAGGACCTCGATTTTATTCAGCGTTATATGCACGACAAAATGGGCATCGGCTCGATTATCGATTTGAATAAATTCGTGGACAAGCGTTTTGCCGACCAGGTTTGCAGCGAAAGCGACAAATCGGCGGCAAAAAGTTATGTAAGCGAAATCGACCTTGCCTCTAAAGCAAAAGCCCTGCTCGAAAAGAGCGATTCCGATGGAAGAGATAGTAAAACCAAAGCGGTCTTGAATATGGAAGGTAAATATCTCCGTTTCTCGCTAGGCAAAGAGCATTACGGTATTGAAATATTGAAAATAATTGAAATTATTCGTCTTATCCCGATTACTCCCGTTCCGAATACTTCCCCCTATGTCAAAGGCGTAATTAATTTGAGAGGAAATATTGTCCCTGTTATCGATTTGAGATTAAAACTAAATATGCCGGAAAAAGAATACGACGACAAGACAAGAATCGTGATTGTAGAAGACGAAGTGGACGGTCTGTTGATAAGAGTCGGTTTGATTGTCGACGAAGTCGAAGCGGTCTACGACGTCAAAGCTTCCGAAATCGAAAACGCGCCCGACTTCGGCAATAGCGACAGCGACGAGTATATAATGGCTCTGGCTAAAACCGAAACGGCAATCTTTATTCTGCTAAATATGGGCGTTATCCTGAAACCGGAGAAATACCAGAAAGCGGGATAAGGGAAGACTGAATATTTTTATTGACTATTGAATTCTTAAAATTTATCTTTGCATTCAAATGAACGGAAAATTAAATATCGCTAAAGTTAACTTGTTCTGGTGGCAGTGGAGATATTCCTCTCTGCCGTCCTAGGACTTTAAATATTTTGCAATCGAAAAGCCGTGGATGGTAGAACCGTTCACGGCTTTTTTGTTTTACGGGATTAGATTTTTCTCACTAATAAATCGGAGGTTATTAAAAAATGTCGGACAACAAAATAGTTTTTCTCGAACAATCTAAAATGCCAACTCATTATTACAATATTCTTGCGGATTTGCCCGTTCCGATGGACCCGCCGTTAAATCCCGCCACGAAACAACCCGCCGGTCCGGAAGATTTATCGGCTATCTTTCCGATGGATTTGATTATGCAGGAGGTTTCTACCGAAAGGTATATCGAAATTCCCGACGAAGTAAGAGATCTATATAGAATAAGCAGACCGACGCCGTTAATTCGCGCCGCTAATCTGGAAAAAGAACTCGACACGCCCGCAAAAATTTATTTTAAATACGAAGGCGCAAATCCAACGGGAAGCCACAAAACAAATACCTCGTACGCCCAGGCTTATTACAACAAAAAAGCCGGAATCAAAAAACTCGTTACCGAAACCGGAGCCGGTCAATGGGGCAGCGCGCTATCGATGGCGTGCAAGCATTTCGGTTTGGAATGCGAAGTCTTTATGGTAAAAGTCAGCTATAATCAAAAACCATATCGTAAAACGTTTATGAAATTGTTCGGGGCTACGGTTCACGCGAGTCCTACTAATTTAACGAACGCAGGCAGAAAAGTACTGGAAGCCGATCCCGATTCTCCTGGCTCGCTCGGCATTGCAATCAGCGAAGCGGTTGAAGTCGCCGTTCAAAGGGACGATACGAACTACAGCCTGGGCAGCGTTTTGAATCATGTTCTGCTGCATCAAACCGTAATCGGAGAGGAAGCAAAATTGCAGATGGAAATGGTGGACGACTATCCCGATATTGTAATCGGATGTGCCGGGGGCGGCAGCAACTTTGCCGGCATCGCCTTCCCGTTTATTAAAGACAAACTGAGCGGCGAAAGAAAGAATCTCGAAATTATTGCTGTCGAACCCGCCTCGTGTCCCACTTTGACAAAAGGCAAGTTCGATTATGATTTCGGCGACGAAGCGGGCATGACGCCTTTATTGAAAATGTATACTCTCGGTCACGATTTTATACCGCCCAAAATTCACGCTGGCGGATTGAGGTATCACGGTATGGCTTCTTCGATATCTCACCTTTATAATCAGGGCATTATTTCGGCGTCTGCTTACGAACAACTCGAAGTTTTCAAAGCAGCTCAAATCTTCGCTCAAACCGAAGGAATAGTGCCTGCTCCCGAAAGTTCTCATGCCGTTAAAGAAGCGGTCGAACAGGCATTGAAATGCAAGGAAACCGGAGAATCAAAAACGATTTTGTTTAATTTGTCGGGACACGGATTTCTCGACCTCGGAGCTTATGAACTTTATCTGGAAAATCAATTAAACGGAGGGTGAGTAAATAAACGGATTAGTTCGCAAAGACCTATCCGATCCGTCATTTGTCATTACGAGTCCCGCCGGTGGCGGGACTCCTCGCAAAGATTTATTTAAGTCTGTAACGTTATTACGAAGTAATCTCACCGCTATTCATATGAGTTTGCTTCGTCGTTCGCTTTGCTCGCTCCTCGCGAAGACGAGAGAATATTGTCATACTGAGTCCCCCCTTTGGCGGGAGGAAGTATCTCATTTGTAATCATTTGAGTTTGCTTCGTCGTTCCGTCTTCGTCGGATCTCCTCGCAAAGACAGTGTTTTGTTTAGGGTTTGCTTCACTCGCTCCGCTCGTTCGCAAAGACCTGTTCAATCCGGCGTCCGTCATTACGAGTCCCGCTGAAAGCGGGGCGAAGTAATCTCATACACTCATTAGAGTTTGCTTCGTCGTCCCGCCGTTGGCGGGACTCCTCGCAAAGACGAGGGCGTGCGGAAGTGCAGGCGTTCTTTGTTGTATAACTTTGAATGACAAACCTTGAACTCCAAAACGAAGAACATTGAACTCCCAAACCCTGAACACCAAAACGAAGAACGTTGAACTCCAAAACCCCAAAACGAAGAACGTTGAACTCCAAAACCAAGAACTCCCCAACATCTAAACCGTCAACAGCTTTCCTTAAAACGCATCCCGGTAATGATTAAGCGCAGGTTCCTTTCCTGCCTCGTGAACTATAGTAATCACGTCAATCCTGCAGGGGCAGTCGGTAATCTTTTTTTCGTAGAGGTAGGCTTCGGCAATATTCCGGATTTGTCTTTGTTTGCTCTTTGTTATTGCGAATTCGGGTTCTCCGTATTTGAAAGACTTGCGGTATTTAACTTCCACGAATACAATTGTATCGCCGTCTTTACAAATTACGTCGATTTCGCCGTGTCCGTAATGATAATTTCTGTCGATAACCGTCATGCCGTTATTAATCAGATAATTGCATGCGATCTCTTCGCCCAGGTTTCCTCTCTCGCGTTTGTTGACGCCGCCCATCGTTTGCTTCTTGATTTTCATCATAAAAATAATTCATTGGGAGGAATAATTCATCTCTTTATGAAGAATCGAAAGAATTGTATATTCACAGAAGGAGTGAATAAAATTAAGAAAGGGCGGAAAATGAAAATCAGCGGTTATGAAATAGAAAAAATTCACGACTATCTATGGGAAATTCCGGCGCGGGATGGAATGCTTGTGCCGGGCAGAATCTATGCGACGGAAAATATGCTGCGGAATCAAATAAGCGGCGACGAAGCAGTACGTCAGGTTGTAAACGTCGCCCATCTTCCGGGTATTCAAATGTATAGCATAGCTATGCCGGACATTCATTGGGGTTACGGTTTTCCGATCGGAGGCGTGGCGGCTACGGATATTGAAACGGGCGTAATATCTCCGGGTGGAGTCGGTTACGATATTAATTGCGGCGTCAGACTGGCGCGCACGAATTTAAAATTCGACGATGTGGAAAAAAGAATACCGAAATTTGTTGAAAATTTATTCAAGAATATTCCGACCGGCGTCGGAGCGAGCGGCGCTATTCGTAAACTATCCGAAAAAGAAATAAGAAAAATATTGGTTAACGGTTCGCGATGGGCGGTCGAAAACGGATTCGGTTCGGAAGACGACCTGCTCTATACGGAAGAAAACGGAAGATTGGAAGGCGCAGACCCCGACGCCGTGAGCCGCAGGGCAATCGAAAGAGGCGCCGACCAGGCAGGTACGCTCGGGTCGGGCAATCATTTTCTTGAAGTCGATCTGGTGGAAGAAATTTACGACGAAAAAATCGCAGATATATTCGGATTGTTCAAAGGTCAGCTGGTTATACTTATTCATACCGGCTCGCGCGGACTCGGTTATCAGGTGTGCGACGATTATCTTAAACTGCTTGTAAATTCGGAAAAGAAATTCGGCTTTAACCTGCCTGACAAACAACTGGCTTGCGCTCCGATAAAATCCGTCGAAGGAAAAGATTATTTGAACGCAATGAAAGCGGCGGCTAATTTTGCATGGAACAACAGACAAATCATAATGCATCTGGCAAAGAAAACTCTCATCGAAACTCTTTCGATATCGCAGCGGGAATTGGGATTCGAACTTGTTTACGACGTATGCCATAATATTGCAAAGATTGAAGAACACGTAATTACCGAAAAAGACGGCGACAGGATTCTAAAAAAAGTTTGCGTGCATCGTAAAGGAGCAACCAGAGCTTTTCCGCCGGGCAGCGATTACATCCCCGAAAAGTACAGGGAAGCCGGACAACCGGTTTTAATACCCGGCGACATGGGACGTTATTCGTTTGTGCTCGCGGGTTCCGAATCAGCCATGCATGAAACTTTCGGAAGTTCATGCCACGGCGCGGGCAGACTCCAAAGCCGTCATCAAGCTCTGAAATCCGCCAAAGGCAAAGACATTATCGGCGAATTGAAAAATAAAGGCATTACCGTTCATGCTAAAGGCAGAAAAACTATTGCAGAAGAAATGCCCGACGCTTATAAAGACGTTTCTGAAGTCGTCGAGGTAATGCACAACGCGGGTATCAGTAAAAAAGTAGCCAAACTAAAACCTGCCGGAGTAATTAAAGGATGAATGAAGATTTTTAGCGTATGGGCGCGAGGGTTTTTAATTTCAAATTGGCAAGATTGTCAAGTTGGCAAATTGGAAAGATTGCCAGGTTGACAAGAATATCTGGTAGGTAAATCTGTCGTTGTTCTCTGTGTATTTGAATTCTTTTTATTACCCTGCCGGTTGTCATTAGTGAAACTCAAGGAAACTTTAATGAAATATCGATATTTTAGCGTATCGAATAACAAAGCGAATTGATTATGATTCTTACGGTAACATTAAATCCTTTGCTCGAAAGAAGAAAATTCTTCGACGAAGTTGAGTTGGGCAAATCGCATCGATGTAAAAATGAAATTTATGCCGCAGGCGGAAAGGGAATAAACGTCAGCCGGCAGTTAAATAAATTCGGAATTCAAAATACGGCGTTTACTTTTTTAGGAGGAAACAACGGCAAAATATTGCGCTCTGTTCTGACAAACGAAAAAATAAATTTTACCGTTCAATCGACCAAATCCGAAACGCGCGCGGCGGAATTGATTATCGAAGAAAACCATAAACGGGTTACCACATTTTTCGGATTGAACAACGACGTGACTTATGAAGAAGCCGAAGAATTCAAATCGAAACTCGACAAGATGATTCAAAATTGTTCGATAGTCGTTTTTTCCGGCAGCGCTCCTTCGGACTCGGCAAATTCGATTTTCCCGTATGGAATTGAACTCGCTCATAAATACGACAAGATTTCGATACTCGATACATACGGAAGTCATCTCGAGGATTGTCTGAATGCCGCGCCAACGGCAGTTCACAATAACAGGGAAGAATTAGAAAAGTCGCTCGGTATTTCGCTGAAAAGCGAAAAAGAGATTCGCGCTTATATGAACGATCTCTATTCGAAAGGAATTAAACTTATTTTTATTACGGACGGCGACAAACCGTTTTATGCGGCAAAGTTCGATTTCCATTACAAAATCACTCCGCCTGAAGTTGACGTTTACGATGCAACCGGAAGCGGCGATTCTTTTGTGGCGGCAATCGCATACGGTCTGGAAAAGTCGATGGTCTTCGACGAATTCATTCGCATTGCAACCGCGGCAGGCTCGGCTAACGCTTCCAAACTCGAAACGAGCGCGGTTACGGTCGAAGAATATTCGGGTCTACTCGAGCTGGTACGGATTGAACAGATTGGAAAGAAAATGAAAATAATCGATGATACGCCGAAATATTAAATTTATTTTTTTCCTCCTTCTGTTTTTAAGAGTTAACGCCGTATCTCAGTCCGAAAGTAATTTCGTTTTTACCGGAAATAAAATATTCGATTCGAAGACATTACTGCGTAATCTCGAAACTCGAATTAAAAAAGCCGATGACGATTCGATAATCTCCTCAATTAAGAAATTTTATTCTTACTACGGTTATTATCATACCGATGTGAAAATACGGGAGTCCGGTGGCAATCAATTTCAGATTGAAATAGACGAAGGGAAACCGACGTTCATAAATAATATAATTGCCGATGGTTTGAACGAGGATTCGACGTTTGTAAAAGAGATATTGAGCAAGCTCGATAACGAGATTTTTTCGGCGCAGCAATTCGAGGAGAACGTTAATTTTCTGCTGGATTATTACGAAGAACTCGGATATCCTTTCGCTGCAATCAGAATTGCTTCGGTTTATTTCTTCGACAAAGAAGATAAACATCTTGCGGATATTTATTTAAAAATAGAAAAAGGACTTAAAGCAAAAATCGACAGAATGGAAATCGAAGGTAATGATAAAACGAAAGAGATGGTTATTATCCGAAGCGCGGGCATATCAACCGGCGAAATTTACTCTCGCGAAAAAATTAATAAAATTCCTTCGAGGCTTATGAAATTAAGATTTTTCGAGAGCGTGAGAGAACCGGAATTTTTTATCGATAATAAAAACGAAGGCGTCCTGAGAATAAAAGTAAAAGAAAAGCAGACAAATCAATTCGACGGAATAATAGGATACGTTCCGGGAAGAGAATCGGAAAAAGGATATCTGACCGGATTGGTCAATATAGGACTCGGCAACATTTTCGGCACGGGAAGAAATCTTTCCTTCCGCTGGCAGAGCGAGAACCGCAATTCCCAGGAACTCGAAATAAAATATCTCGAACCGTGGCTGTTCGGCTTCCCTTTGAATTTAAGAACGGGATTGTTTCAGAGAATTCAGGATACGACTTACGTGCAAAGAAATCTTTCGGGCGAGTTGATTTTTATGGCTTCCGAAGACGTAACCGGTTCCGTATCGATAGCGCATCGTTCCACAATTCCAACCGAACGCAGCGTGAAAGGATTTACGGTTTATAATTCGACTTCTTTGATTACAGGCGTCAATTTGAGTATCGATACAAGAAACAATATCTATTCTCCTACGAGCGGAATCATTTTTGCCAATACGTATAAACTCAATTCAAAAAAAATCAACGGTCCCGCGGAATACCTGCCCGCAAACAGAAGTTTCAGTTTGCAGCAATTCGAAGTCGACTTCGGCTATTTTCTTGAAGTATTTCGATTACAGGTGTTGGCGCTTGCTTTTCATGCGCGTGAAATCAGGGGAGACAATATTGAAATAAGCGACATGTATTTGCTGGGCGGAGCCAATTCCCTGCGCGGGTATATCGAAAATCAATTTGCCGGAAAAAGAATTCTCTGGTCGAATATCGAGTACAGATATCTCCTGACAAATAAAACCCACGCTTTCCTGTTTTTCGACGCCGGCTATTTCAAACGCGACGAACTTTCGGACTATAAAATCGGATACGGTTTGGGAATCAATTTCGAAACCGCATTCGGTATAATGAGCGTCAGTTTTGCGCTCGGCAAAGGCGACTCGTTCGGAGAAGGCAAAATTCATTTCGGAATCGTCAATGAGTTCTAATATGAAATTGAAAGAATTCGATAATTCTTTTTTGAAAAAGGGAACGGAATTAATCTGCGGTATTGACGAAGCGGGTCGCGGTCCCTTAGCCGGTCCGGTCGTGGCCGCGGCTGTGATATTTGACGCAAATGTGAAGAACGACGAGATCAACGACTCGAAAAAACTGAGCGAAAAAAAACGCTCGCTCCTTTTCGACTGGATTATTAAAAACGCTTTGTCGTACGGAGTGGGAATCGTTCATCATGAAGAGATCGACAGAATAAATATTCTTAATGCCGCGCTGAAAGCAATGAAAACGGCTGTTGAAAATCTGAGCGTTAAACCCGATATAATACTGATTGACGGCAATAAAAAATTCGACGCCGCAGTCGAATGCAATGCTATTGTGGGCGGCGACAGGAAGTCGTTTGCAATAGCGTCCGCGTCGATATTGGCAAAAGTAACGCGCGACGAGATAATGAAGAATTATTCTTGCTATTATCCGGAATACGGCTGGCATAAAAATAAAGGCTATCCTACAAAGGAACATTTCGAAGCGATCGAACTTTACGGCGTTACTCCGCTCCACCGAAAAACATTTTTAAAAAGAATAATTAATAAACCCGAATAATCTTTTTATAAAAGCAGAGTTCAGAGACTTCTTTTGTATCAGTCATTACGGAAGTTATATTTGAGTTTGTTCCCCCGCATACTGCAGTCTCGCAAGGACGGGATAACGATTTTAACATTGTCATACTGACCCCGCCGCAGGCGGGGGAAGTATCTCACCGCCATTCATTCGAGTTTGCTTCGTCGTTCCGCCGTTGGCCGGACTCCTCGCAAAGACGAAGTTTTGTTTAGAGTTTGAATCCCCCGCATACTGCGGGGTCGCAAAGACTTACTTATGTCTGTAATGTCATTACGAGTCACGCCTCTGGCGGGGCGAAGTAATCTCACTAGTATTCATTTGAGTTTGAATCCCCCGTATACTGCGGGTCGCAAAGACTTAGTCAATCCGTCATTTGTCATTACGGAGTAATCTCACTTGTAGTTTTTAATAAATCATTTTATATTTTGTTGCAGTAGGGCTTCCGATATGAATCAGTACTATGTATATATAATGACCAACAAACACAACACAACGCTTTATACAGGGATGACTAACAATCTTATACGAAGAGTTTATGAACATAAAAACAAATTGACAAACGGTTTTACCAAAAGATACAACTGCACAAAACTTGTCTGGTATGAAATTCACGATACTCCCGTCAACGCAATAAAAAGAGAAAAACAAATCAAAGCCGGTTCGCGTAAAAAGAAACTCGATTTAATTAACAAGCTAAATCCCGAATGGAAAGATTTATATTTCGATTTGATTTGAATCTATCAGAGAATGACTGACAGCGTATTATGCGTCGTTTCTAAAAAAAAACAGATTTTAGTCGTTTGTCATTAGGAAGTAATCTCATATATTCACATGAGTTTGCTTCGTCGTCCCGCCGTTGGCGGGACTCCTCGCAAAGACAAAGTTATGTTCAGAGTCTGCTTCACTCGCTCCGCTCGTTCGCAAAGACTTACATATGTCTGTAATGTCATTACGAGTCACGCCTTTGGCGGGACGAAGTAATCTCACCGCTATTCAGATGAGTTTGCTTCGTCGCTCGCTTTGCTCACTCCTCGCAAAGACAAAGATTTGTTCAGAGTTTGTTTCTCCCGCGTTACTGGATAGCTAAGATCTATTCGATCCGGCATTTGTCATACTGACACCGCCGCAGGCGGGGGAAGTATCTCACCAGTATTCATTCGAGTTTGCTTCGTCGTTCCGTCTTCTTCGGATCTCCTCGCAAAGACGAGGGCGTGCGGAAGTACAGGCGTGACGGAGTTCTTCGTTATACAACTTTGTACAAAAACAAACTTCTCAACCACGAACCCACCTACAGGCAGGCTCCATAACGAAGAACGTTGAACTCCCCAACCAAGCGCCCCCTAATCCCTAATCCCTAACCCCTAATCCCTTTTAAACTATAAAATACTTTTACTATTTTGGAAAGGCGATTTGGAATAATTAATTATTAATGAAACTACCCAAACACAGATACGGCAGAAAATTAAATTTTTCCGACAAGGTCTATAATTTTTTTGCTACGATTACGGGACTTACGGTTTTCAATCTGGAGTTCTTCAAACAGGCATTTTTGCCTCCCTATGAAATTCCCGAAGTCAAAAAGCATATGGACGAGCTCGGAGTAAAAACTTTCGGCATAGTAAGCGTGACCGGATTTATAATCGGATTGGTGCTTGCGATGCAGAGTCAGCCTGTAATGGCGAGGTTTGGCGCTTCGGATTTTTTGCCAGGCATGGTAGCCCTTTCGGTGGTAAGGGAATTGGGCCCCGTTATAACGGCTTTGATTTTTGCGGGACGCGTTAGTTCCGGTATCGGCGCGGAACTCGGTTCGATGAGAGTTACGGAACAAATCGACGCCATGGAAGTAACCGGAGTTAATCCGTTTAAATATCTCGTGGTAACCCGCGTAATCGCAACCACAATGATACTGCCGATTCTTACAGTATATGTAATTGTTATTGCAATCTTCGGCGGATACCTGGCAATTCTTATTACGGAAAGCATTAACTTCCGTTATTATATCGATTCGGTGGTAAGGTCGATTGAATTCGGCGACTTCGTTCCCGGCGTGGCGAAAACATTTGTGTTCGGATATATTGTGGGTATCGTAGGCGCGTATAAAGGATATACAACCGAAGGCGGAACGGAAGGCGTGGGAAGGGCTTCGACTACCGCCGTAGTGCTCGCTTCGCTTTTGATTTTGATATTTGACATGATTTTGGTAAAAATAACGTTGTGGTTATGGCCGACGCTCGGATGATTGAAATAGAAAACCTTAGTAAACGTTTCGGGCAACTTATTGTGCTCGACGACGTCTCGCTCGAAGTTTCCAAAGGAGAAAACCTCGTTGTATTCGGCAGGAGCGGACAGGGAAAAAGCGTATTGCTGAAATGCATAATCGGTTTATTGAATCCCGACGGCGGAAATATTATTATTGACGGCAAAAGTATTATCAACCTCGATTTGAACGAATTGAACAAAGTAAGAAAAAACATCGGGTTTTTATTCCAGAGCGCGGCTCTATACGATTCGATGACGGTTCGGGAAAACCTGGCGTTTCCGCTCAAAAGAAATTTCCCGAATCTTACGGAAAAGGAAATTAACGATAAAGTGGAATATACGCTCGAACTTGTCTCGCTCGAACATGCAATCGATAAAATGCCTTCGGAATTATCCGGCGGAATGAAAAAGAGAATCGGACTTGCTCGCTCGATTATTACCGACCCGAGACTTATGCTCTACGACGAACCGACTACGGGTCTCGACCCGATTACATCTAAAGAAATCAGCGAACTGATTCTCAATCTTCAAAATAAATTCAATATGACTTCGGTTATTGTCACCCACGATTTGATCTGCGCGGAGATAATAGCCGACAGGGCAATCTTTTTGAAAGACGCTAAGATTGCTTACGAAGGAACGATCGAAGAATTAACCAAATCGAACGACCCGTTCCTTAAAAACTTTTTCAGTCACGAATTAATTAAAGCTTAGCGAGGTAGTAATGTTAAAACAACTCGAAGGCGCGCGACTTGGCTTGTTTATTTTTATCGGCACCGTACTATTGATAATTTCAATCTTTCTTATCGGAAGCAGGGAAAATTTATTTACTAGCGCTATCGAAATTAAAACATATTTCGACCAGATAGAAGGCTTAAAACCCGGAGCTCCGGTTCGACTGAGCGGATACGACGTCGGAAGCGTAAGCTCCATTTCTTTGGTCGGCGACGAAGAAGGAAACGTCGAAGTGGTTATGAGAATCGACAACGACCTTGTCCATTTTATACGGCTCGACAGCGAAGCTTCGATAGAAACTGAAGGACTCGTCGGCAAAAAGATCGTTACGATTACCCCCGGCTCGGCAGACCAACCGGTAATCAAAAACGGCGGCATTATTAAATCGAAAAATCCCCTCAATCTCTCCGTTATTATGGAACAGACCGAATCGACTATTTCTTATTTGAAAGACCTTACAAGAGACCTCGCTGAAATTATTTCCAAAGTGAACAGAGGCGAAGGCACTATCGGTAAAATAGTAAACGACGACCGCCTCTACGAATCGGCGGTCAGCATTACTCAAAACGCCGACAGGAGTTTGACTCAGGTTACAAAACGATTGACGGACGTTTCCGATATCATTGTGGAAATGACGGGCAGCATTAAGTCGATTATTTCGAATGTCGATTCGGCGATTTACGACGTTAAAAGAGTGGTCGACAAAGTCGACAGAGGCGAAGGCGTCCTCGGCGTTCTGGTGAGCGACCAAAAAATGGCTGACTCGCTCAAACAGGTTATTTCGAATTTGACTCGCACTTCGGACGAAGCCCGCATGGCTACTTCAAGTCTTTATGAAAATATGGAAGCTCTCAAACATAACTGGCTCTTTAAGGGCTACTTCGAAGAACGGGGCTATTGGAACAAGGTAGAATACGAAAGAGACATCGAAAAAAGAATTGAGGAACTGAAAAGACAGAATCAACTGCTCGATACGAAAATCAAAGAACTGCTCGAACTCGAAAAGAAACTCGACGTAAAAGAGTGAGAACGTAAATCTTAGCTCTACTGGTTTTCGTTGCACTTTTAAGTACATAACTATACCCGATCAAACGCCGGTTCTTGCAGGCGAGTATCACGAGCGAAGCATATCCGGAACAAAACTTTGTCTTTGCGACCCCGCAGTATGCGGGGGAAGCAAACTCAAATGAATGCCGGTGAGATTACTTCGCCCCGCCAGAGGCGGGGACTCGTAATGACGAACGCTGGATCGAACAAGTCTTTGCGAGGAGCGAGCGAAGCGAACGACGAAGCAAACTCAAATGAATACCTGTGAGATTACTTCGTCCCGCCAGAGGCGTGACTCGTAATGACATCACAGACCTAAGTAAGTCTTTGCGAACGAGCGGAGCGAGTGAAGCAAACTCAAATGCATCCCAATGAGATACTTCGTCCCGCTAAAGCGAGACTCAGTATGACAATTTCCTAATCCCCAGTCACTAATCCCTAATCCCTCACTTTGAGGAGACCCGACGAAGACGGAACGACGAAGAATCTGAGGTTGACTTTTGATTGTTATTCAAAAACAATAATTGATTGAGATTACTTCGTGCCGCTACAGCGTAACTCGTAATGACGAACGCTGGATCGAACAAGTCTTTGCGAGGAGCGAGCAAAGCGAACGACGAAGCAAACTCAAATGAATACCTGTGAGATTACTTCGCCCGCTAAAGCGGGTCTCGTAATGACAGTACAGACATAAATAAGTCTTTGCGAACGAGCGGAGCGAGTGAAGCAAACTCTAATGAGTGTATGAGATTACTTCACCCCGCTAAAGCGGGACTCGTAATGACAGATTCACTCATATAAATAGGAAACTGCAAAAATTTTTTAAACCCCGAAAATTTTTCGCACCTGTTTTCTTCGAAAAATTGAATATTTTAAAGAAATCAAATTATTTCCACTTGGCACGAAATTTTTTAGGAATAAAACCATGGATTATAGCAAGCTGAAGCAAATTGCGGCTGAAAAGGCGGTTGAAGAGGTTAAAGACGGTATGATAGTAGGTCTGGGCACGGGTTCGACGGCTAAGTTTGCTACCATTAAAATCGCTAAAAAAATTAAGGACGGACATTTGAAAAATATTTACGGTATCCCGACTTCAAAAAAAACGGAAGAATTAGCCGCAGGACTCGGAATCCCGTTGCTGTCCTTAAATCAACTATTTAAACTAAGAACCAAGAACTTTGAACGAAGAACATTGAACGTTGAACCCCGAACGTTGAACGTTGAACGAACAAACTTAATTGACATAACAATCGACGGCGCCGACGAAGTAGACAGCGATTTGAATTTGATCAAAGGCGGCGGCGGCGCGCTGCTGAGGGAAAAAGTGATCGCTCAGAACACCAAAAGATTATTGATTGTTGTCGACAAAACAAAGTTATCCGGCAGACTGGGCGAAAAGTTCTTTGTGCCGGTGGAAGTTCTGCAGTTCGCGCTCGAAAGCGAAATTAATTTTCTCGAATCGCTCGACGCTGTAACTAATATAAGAAAAGGCGACGACGGCGGATTTTTCGTAACGGACGAAGGCAATTATATTATAGACGCCAATTTCGGAAAAATTGAAAATCCGGCCGAGTTGAACTCTTTATTGAATGAAAGAGCCGGTATCGTGGAACACGGCATATTTCTGAATGAACTCGTAGATTCCGTGTATTGTTCTTCGAACGACGGCGTTGAAATACTTGGCGTTTCTTAGCACGCCTGGCGGTTTCAATATAGTTTCAACCGCAGTGAATGCGGAAGTTCTTTATATAATGGAAGCGGAATAATCAGAAGATTTTTCCGTATAAGAGTTTTGGTTGTTGGATTGCTTCGTGATGACAAATGGCGGATTGTGTAGGTCTTTGCGACCCCGCAGAATGCGGGGGGAAGCAAACTCAGAACAAACTTCGTCTTTGCGAGGAGATCCGACGAAGACGGAACGACGAAACAAACTCAAATGAATGCATGAGATTACTTCGTCCCGCCAAAGGCGGGACTCGTAATGACGGACGCCGGATCGAACAGGTCTTTGCGAACGAGCGAAGCGAGTGAAGCAAACTCTGAACAAAACTTTGTCTTTGCGAGGAGAGAGCAAAGCGAACGACGAAACAAACTCATATGAATGCGAGAGATTACTTCGTCCCGCTTACAGCGTGACTCGTAATGACTAACGTTGAACCAAGAACCTTGAACGAAGAACGCAAAACGTTGAACGGTTAACGCATTTTTTAATTGACAAGACGGCGCCAAATTTATATCTTAAGCTTCGATAATGAAAAAATATTTAAAAAAAGAGTTGACAAGTACGAGGGATTCTGATATTTTAAACCAAAACTCTATATAAGTTTTGTAACTCATTGTAAAACAAAGAGTAAATCTGAACCGGGAAGGAAGGATTGCGCTCTTTGACATTTTGATTTTAAAAGCGCGCTAAAAGTTTGATTTACATATATTATTATGAACGAAACAACAAACGAAATTATTAACAAACAAAGCAAGGAGGTAAATGCTGATGAGAAAACCAATACCTACTTAGGGCGTGAAACCCCAAACAAAACAAGTTTGTTTGCGTGCAAAACAATCTTTTAATCAAGTTATTCTTTTTATTGTTAAATATTTCTCAACCAATTAGGGAGAAAAAAATGAATTTCAGAAACATCTTTAACAAATTAAGTCTCCTGATTGTGTTGCTTACGTTTGCCGCTTCTGCGGCTTTTGCTCAAAGCACATATTACGTAAGTAATACAAACGGTAACGATGTTACGGGCGACGGTTCGTCCACTACCCCGTATAAAACCATTGCAAAAGCGCTAAGCGTTGCTACCGACGGGGACTTTATTCGTATCGATGCAGATACTTATAACGAAGCGAATGTAAACGTTACAAAGGCAGTTCACTTTGTAGCTCAAACATTCAATTCGTTAAATACCGTAACTATTACAAACGGTATGACGATCAATCCCGGTTCGGGTAAAACGGTTTATTTGGGCTCAAGCGCAGACGGAAGCCAGAAATTTAATCTCGGCAGTGGCGCTAACGCTCTGGTGCTGACAAGTGGTACTCTCAATATTACAGGCGCTAATGTTGTTCTGGCCAGCGGCGCTACACTTACGCGTTCTGCCGGTGCAATTACAGAAACTCCGACTACTACAAACGTCAATGTAACGTATACTTCTACTTCGAACACTGTTGCAGGTCCTGAATTACCTTCCGATTTGGGAACAGGCACTTTAACTATAAACTTGGGCGCTGCAGCTACCACATTGACCGTTAACGGTAATTTGGCTCTTTCGTCGGGTCAAATAGTAGTTACCCAGGGTTCGCCTACATTTAACGGAACGGTTTCGTTTACGACAGACGGACCGAATGCTAATGCAATTGTTAATAACGGACAGGGTACCGTTACATTTGCCGTTCAGGTGCTCGGCGCTGAAGTTAAAAGCGTCGCTCCCACTCCTACGACGCAAATCAATAACGCTTCTACCGGTAAAATTGTTTTGACAGGAGGAGTCGGAACTACAGGATTTGATTTCGGTCTTACAAACGGCTCGACAGGAACAATAGATGTCGGCGCAGGAACTTACGCAGGTCCTGTTAACAACAATGCCGGCGGTACAATTAATCTGCTTACTTCCGCTACATTCTCTAACGGGACTGTAAGCAACAATAACGCCGCTTCCGTAATCAAATTAAACGGATATCAGCTTACTCTTTCCGGAGCTACTACATTAACAAACGCAGGCAACATAATTTCTTCTGCGGCTTCCACAGTTGGCTCCGGCGTTCTTAATATCTCGGGTACAGTTACCGCAAACGGCGGTGGAGAATTACCGAACGTTACAATCGCCTCTGGCGGTAAATTAACATTGGGCGCAAACACTCCGGTTTACGGTTCGCTTACAATAGCTTCGAGTGTCGCAGGCGCTTTGACCGACGGCGGTTTTACTTTAACAATATACGGCGATCAATTCAACAGAACGGACAATACGCCGGGCAACGTTGCCGCAACCGGTACTTTGGTATTCGCAGGCAACCTTACCCAGTCGTTCAATCCCGGCGCTTCTTTGCAGCTTAATAATATGACTGTTAATAAAGGCGCAAGCACGGTAGTGTCGTTGACTGCTTCGATCGAAGTTGCCGGCAATCTTACTATTACAAGCGGTACGCTCGACGTCGGAAACTACAACCTCAACCTTACAGGCGCGGCAAGTGTATTCGATAACAGCGGTAACGCTTATTCCACAACCGGTGTAGGATACGTTGCATTTATCGGCGCAAGCGGTACTGTACAGGGTACGGGTACTTTCGGAAATATTTTAGTTAACCTTTCGAATGCCGCAAACGCAGTTTCCACCGGTTCTTCCGTTAATATTTCCGGTACATTATATATTAATCAGGGCAGTTTTAATATTGCTGCCGCAGGCCATACTGTTACATTTAATAATACGCTTGTAACAAATCCGACTGTTAAAATTAATACGACGGCTAATTCATTAAAGGCTATTACTAATGTAACCGACCCTGCTGGTCCGGCATTAAGACAGATTACAATCACAGGTCATGGATTGGTAGTAGGGCAAATTGTTGCGTCAGATGGTACTAATCCTTTGGTCCCCGCAGGATATTATACGGTTGCCACAGTCGTCGATGCAAACACTATTGAATTGACAGGGTTGGTCGGTACCGGCGGTGCTGCCAATGCAACCGCAGCTTTCCTTAGCGCAGGAGGCATACTTGCTAATACAGGATCCGGTACATTGACTTATTCTGCAAATGTTAATTTGTATTATTTTGGAAGCAATGATTATGTGGCCGGCATGGAATGGTCGGGTACGCCTGCCAAAATTAACGATGTAACTATAGCAGTTGCCAGTGGTAAAACCGTTACCGGTTACAACGGCGCTTCCACGATTAACGGTACTTTAACCGTTAATACGGGTACAACCCTCGCTCAGGGCGCTAATACTTATACATTAGCCGGCGACGGCAAAACACACTCAATTAAAGGAACCGTAAGCGGCGGTACTTTGGAAGTAACCGGAAGCGGTTCTTCGGTTAACGGCTCGACTGCATCCGGCGACGCCGCTACCGTCAATAATCTTACTTTTGAACCCGCTGCTAACAGCGCTACGTTTACTTCTACCGATCTTAAATCCATTGCAAATCTGACTTTGCAGGGTACAAGTACAAAAACCGACGCCGTTGCTACGGTTACAATGAATGCAGACAATGCTACCATTAGCGGTAATCTGTCGGTCGGTAACGCTACAGTAGGACCTACGGCAAGCGTTACAGTGGCAGGCGGTACAACTTCTACATTCAGCGGTAATGTTACTTTAACCAATGGAACTCTTACTCTTACTAGAGGCGGCGCAAGCAAAGTTATCGGCGGTACCGTAACATTAACCAAAGGTACGTTAACCTTAGGCTCCGATGTTCAGGTTACCGGGGCAACTACGCAAGCTGCCGGTAATATCGATGCAGGCGGTTTCAAATATATCCAGTTGGGTTCCGCTGCTTCCCCAGATTATAACAGAACCGGCGCAGGTACGTTCACCAACGGTACTTTGGAACTCAATTCAACTGCCGCAGCAATCGATTTAACGCCCGGCGCTTCTTTCACAGTTCCGAATTTGAATTCGGTAGGTACGGCAAACGGCGTTACAATTAATGCCGGTATGACCGTTTCGAATTCATTGTTGATCGATAACGCAGCTACATTTACACAAACCGGTACATTAACGGTAACCGGTAACAGCGTTACAGTTGAATCAGACGCAGGCGCATTCACAGGCGCTATGGAACTCAAAGGCGCTGCTGCAAATGTGCTGCTCAAAAAAGATTATACTATTCCTACTTTGACAATAAATAGCACAGGTACTGTTGAAGTTCATTCCGACGACGAAGATTCTTCGCCGACTCCAAGGACTCTTACAGTATCAACTGCATTTACCAATACTGCCGGTACATTGGCAATGGGTCTTAATCATCTGGTAGTATTCGGTACATTTACATTTACTGCAGGCGCAATTACTCAGACAACGGGTATGCTTACATGGTCGAATGCCGGCGTTACAATTCCGTCTTCCGGTTTCTCGATTGACAACCTTACTGTGAATGCCGCAGTAAACACAGGCGCAAATAAATTTACTGTTAATAAAAATCTGGTTCTCAAAAATTCGCTTACTACAACCAACGATAACGATCTTACTTTAGGCGACGGTATTTTAATCGAAAGAACGGCTAATGCCGCTACTTTGGCTAAATTGCCTGCTTTCGGCGCAAATACCGATGTAAAATATACTACTTACACAGGCGGTGATATTACAACTGGTAAAGAGTTGCCGGCAACAGTCAGAAACTTAACCGTTGTGAGCAGTGACGCTACTGCAAATAATGCTGACGGTGTTGAAGTAATATTGAACGCGGATGTTACTGTTGCAGGTACATTAAGCCTGGATGACAAACTTGATGCCACAACAAACAGCAAAACAGTTACAATGGCTGACGGTTCTACTTTAGAACTTAAAGTCAACGGTACTGTAGCTCTCGATAAAGATCTGGTTAAGGCAGGCGCAATGGCTCTTGTTTACAACGGCGCAACCGCTACATCAACCCGTGAATTAGGCGCTGTTACAAGCGGTTCTTACGCTCCTTACGCAGGTAATGTTACTTTCAAATCCAACGTAACGTTAGATAATAAAATTACGTTTAACGGCGATCTGACTTTTGACGGCGGTAACTTTGATATTAATGGTAAAGATGTAAACGTTGGCGGAAATGTAACCCAGACTTCGAACGGCGGCATGTTTACCGCTACTACGGCTGCGTTCCTGAATTTCACAGGTTCCGATAATACTACATTTACACTTAACGCAGCATGGTCAGTTCCCGCTAATGTTAAATTCAGATTGAACAAGAGCAGCAACGAAGCCACCGTTACATTATCGGGCGCAGACCTCGATTTTGCTACGAACGGCGCTGTATTGTACTTCCAGAACGGCGTGCTTATGACCGGAAGTAAAAACGTAATCTTAAGACATAGCGATAATGGCGCTCAGCCGACGCAGGGCTTCGACAGAAGCGGAGTTACCGGAACCAATGCAAGTCACGTTGTCGGTAATGTTCGCAAACTAATCGATGCTACAAATGCTAAGTGGGCAGGTACGGCTTCGATTGCTTTAACTAGAGTAGAATTCCCGGTCGGTACGGCACCTGCTTCCAAACCGAACTACAGACCCCTGGCAATTCAATTTAACAATATTCCTACTTCGAACTTTACATTGACAGTTTCTCATGTGGAAACCAGTCCTCAGGGTACAAACGGATTCCCGTTGACTTCGGGTAATCTGGTTATTACAAACTATCCTGATTTCTACTGGCTGGTTAAATCAGACTTAACGCTTCAACCTCAAATCAAATATGATATCGAAGCAAGAGCGGAAGGATATACCGACTTCCAGACAGACGGAATTCAGAACGTAAGATTCGTAAGAAGATTTGATGGTAACGTTGACAACCCGTGGATTGTACAGGGCGGTTCGGGTTACGATAACTCTACAGACGGCACAACTCCTGTAGTAATCGTAAGAAGCGCTGAAGGAGCTATCTCTTCGCAAGGCGCACGCTTTACATTCAGCCAATTGAACAAACCCCCTGTTCTTTCCAAACCTGCAGACGTAGCGGTTAACGAAGGCGATACAGTAACGGTTGCATGGACGGCTACAGATCCTGATATCGGTCAAACAGCTACGATGGCAGTAGTTCAAAAACCCGAAGCCGCTACTTTCAACGCTTCGACAAATACATTAACCTGGATTACATCCTTCACGGATGCAGGAACCGCAACAATTATCGTATCCGCTACAGACGGCACATTAACTTCCTACGATACTGTTACAGTAACAGTAGCCAATGTTAACAGAGCTCCCAAATTCACGGATGCAGGAGCAGCCGCACTGGCAGATACTACAATCAAGAGCAGTGAAACTTTAACATTCACATACAATGCAGTTGACGTCGACGGCGATGCGGTAACTTATACATTGCTGCCTATTACACCTGCATTCAGCGGTACCGCTACTATTTCTTCCACATTGGGTACATTGTCCTTTGCTCCTGTATTTGCAGACGCCAACAAGACATTTACCGTAAGCGTAGTAGCTACCGACGGTACTGCAAGCGATACTACAACAGCTCAAGTTACTGTTGATTATCCTGTTGAAAAAGGCGACGTTGGCGGTGATGGAAACATTGCTTCCGACGACGCTTCTATGATTCTTAAATATGTTGTTGGTCTCGATACTCTCGATGCACAAGGAATGTACGCAGCAGACGTTAATAACGACGGTATCATCGGCGCTTACGACGCAGCATGGATTCTCTACTACGTAGTAGAAGGAGAATTCCCGACTGCAAAAGTCAGCGCTGCAATGGGTACTGTTGAATTCGGCAAAGCAGTTAACGAAAACGGAGTTCTTTCCTTACCTGTAACATTAATGAAAGCTCAGGGCGTTCTTTCGGTATCCGCCGAAATTCAGCTTGGCGACGCCGTTGAATTCAAGAACGTAGCTCCGAGACTGCCCGAAGGTTGGGTAATGTTCTCCAACTTCGAAAACGGCGTACTCAAATTAGCTCTTGCCGGTACGACTCCGTTGACAGACGGCGAAGTCGCTCTGATCGGTATTGCTCTTAAAGACAAAGAAGCTGCGGTTAATCTTACCGCTTCTGCTAAATTGAACGATCAGGTCGGCGGTCAGATGTCGGTTAAAGTTAAAGAAATCCCGACCGAATTTACCGTAAGCCAGAACTATCCGAACCCGTTCAACCCGACTACAAACATCAAATACGGCATTCCTCAGGATGCTAAAGTAAGTCTGGTTATCTACAACATGCTCGGACAGGTAGTTAAGACATTGGTTGATCAGGAACAGGAAGCTGGTTACTATACGGTAAGATGGGATGGCACAAACGACTTCGGTAGCAGAGTATCTTCCGGTATCTATATCTACAGAATCACAGCCGGTAAGTATACTTCTACAATGAAGATGAATCTGTTGAAGTAATTGCGCTTCATAAACCGGGAGCGGACTAACCGCTCCCCGGTTTTATTAAAGTTTGTTTTGTGTGTTAACATATAATGTAGAAATTAAAATGAGGTAATAAATGAGAAGTTTCAAAATAAGCGTTGTAAAGTTTCTGGCTGTTGCGGCAGCAATGCTTATGTTAGGAACGAGTACGTTTGCTCAGGTTAGTGTGACTCTACCGAATGTAGCCGGTTCCGCCGGTATTGAAAAAAGCGGCGCAATTACTGTAGGTGATTTGACAGGACAGAATGTTTTGTCTTTTGAATTTACTCTTACATACGATAAGAATGTTGTTTATATAACCGGCGTCGATCAAGCCGGTACATTGGTAGATGGTCTCGGCTCCATTCAGGTGAACGCCGATACTGCAAACGGAAAGATTTCCGTAGCATGGGCAAGTGGTTCTGCTCTTGAAGGCGAAGGAACTTTACTTAAACTGAATTTCATGTTCAGAAACGCCGGAACAACCGCGCTCGATTTTGGCGGCACATTCAAATTCAACGCCGGCACGCCCGCCGCATCTGTTGTGGCAGGCGAAGCTAAAACCGCTGCCGTTCTTATTCAGGGCGGTTCGGTAAGCGCTACCGCAGGCGATGAAATTATGATTCCGGTTCTTACAACTGAAATTACCGATGCGCAAAACGTATTGTCTTACGACTTTACGGCTACTTACGACAGCGACGTTATCAATATTACCGGTTTTGAATTAGCCGGAACATTGAGCGAAGGCGGCAGCGCATCGATCAATACAGCCACCGCAGGCTCTGTAAGCTTTGCATTTGCAAGCGGCAGTAAAATTACAGGCAACGGCACACTCGTTTATCTTGTAGGCACTGCGGTTGCAGGAGGTACGACAGAAGTCGAGTTTACTTCCTTTAAATTTAACACGGGCAACATACCCGTAGCGGCTGATCCGGCTGTTGTAGCTGTTGCCGACGCCAACGTTGCTCCGACTTTAACGCTGAATCCCGAAGGTCCTTTTGTAGTTGACGAAGGACAAACATTGGCTATCCAACTTGTTGGCGACGATGCAAACAGCGGCGACGTATTGACATACGCAGGAGTTGATTTACCTGCCGGCGCAAGCGTCAATGCCGAAACGGGCGCATTTACATGGAATGTCGGTTACGAGCAGGCAGGAGAATATACTCTTACTTTTACGGTTACCGATCAGGGCGGTTTAAGCGCAAATGCTACCGCAATTGTAACGGTTAACAACGTTAACAGACCTCCTGTATTCACCGCTGAAATTCCCGACAACGAAGTTATTCCGGTTCATAACGTGCCGGTAGCTTATGAATTCATCTATAAAGCTGAAGACCCGGACGGCGACGACGTACAATTCCGTATCGTAAGCGGCCCCGGCGAAATTTCCGCTACAGGCGAATATTCGTGGGCTCCGACTCCGTCGCAAGCCGGAAAATCGTATGTCTTGATGGTGGAAGTTTCGGACGGCGAATTGACAGCCGTTTCGACTAAAACAATCAAAGTGAGCGATACGGTTGTGGGAGTTGAAGAAGACGGAATTCCGAGAGAATTCAAACTCTTGCAGAATTTCCCGAATCCGTTCAACCCGACAACTACAATAAAATATGCGGTTCCGAAAGAAGCGCATGTAAGACTTACGGTCTACAATGTGCTCGGTCAGGAAATTGCAACGCTCGTTAACGGATTGAAATCCGCTGGATATCATACCGTTAGTTTCGACGCTTCCAACCTGAACACGGGAATGTATATCTATAAACTCGAAGCTGGTGACTTTACATCGATTAAGAAGATGATTTTGATGAAGTAGGAATTAGGGATTAGTGACTAGGGATTAGTTATTAGTGATTAGTTTATAGATGTAATTTTGAAAGCCCCTGAATAAGGGGCTTTTTTATTGGTTTGTCATTACGAGTCCCGCTGCTGGCGGGACTCCTCACAAAGACTTATTTATGTCAGTACTGTCATTACAAGACCCGCTTTAGCGGGGCGAAGTAATCGCACAGGTATTCATGTGAGTTTGCTGCGTCGTTCGCTTTGCTCGCTCCTCGCAAAGACCTGTTCGATCCGGCGTTCGTCATTACGAGTCCCGCCAGAGGCGGGACGAAGTAATCTCAATCAATTATTGTTTTTGAATAACAATCAAAGGTCAACCTCAGATTCTTCGTCGTTCCGTCTTCGTCGGATATCCTCAGAAAGACAACGTTTTTTTCAGAGTTTGCTTCACTCGCTCCGCTCGTTCGCAAAGACCTACACAATCCGTCATTTGTCATACTGACCCCGCCAACGGCGGGGGAAGTATCTCACACACTCATGTGAGTTTGCTTCGTCGTTCGCTTTGCTCGCTCCTCGCAAAGACGAAGTTTGTTCAGAGTTTGCTTCCCCCGTATTCTGCGGGGTCGCAAAGACAGGAGAAGGATGTTGTCATACTGAGTCCCGCCTTTGGCGGGAGGAAGTATCTCATTGGGATACATGTGAGTTTGCTTCGTAGTTCGCTCTGCTCGCTCCTCGTAAAGACGAAGTTTTGTTCAGAGTTTGCTTCATTCGCTCCGCTCGCTCCTCGCAAAGACGAAGTTTGTTTCTCTCGCTCCGCTCGTTCGCAAAGACTTACTTATGTCAGTACTGTCATTACGAGACCCGCTGAAAGCGGGACGAAGTAATCTCATCGTCTTTCTTTTGGGTTTGCTTCGTCGCTCGCTCTGCTCACTCCTAGCAAAGACGAAGTTTTGTTCAGAGTTTGCTTCACTCGCTCCGCTCGTTCGCAAAGACCTACACAATCCGCCATTTGTCATACTGACACCGCCAACATATATATCTCAAAAAACCGCGCAAAATTAACTATTGAAAGAACGAATTACGGATATAAGATTTAATAACAAAAAGAGCGAAAAAAATGAAAAAATAAATTGCATTACACAAAATACTTAGGTAAATTTGCTTAAAATATTAGAATAAAATGAATTAATCGGTTAAGTGGGGCAAAAGTTTTAAATAAAATAAATAATCATTTTAAGGAGGTGCCATGAAAAAAATTGCACAGTCAATCTTATTGATGTTGATAATGTTAGGTCTCGATGGAGTGATAAATGCGCAGGATAATGCATATGCAAGATGGAAATGCGTGGAACCGGACAGTCAAAATGTATCCGAATTGGTGGGGCATATCATTGCTTTCCCTGAAACGGGAACGCCTATTTTCAGAGTAAGAAGCTATTCGGGAACGTCGGCAGGTCCTTTGGGAACTAACCAAAGATGGTGGCCGCATGACGGTACTGACAAAATATCGTGGGGAAATGAGACCGGTCCTAATCCCGATCGTTATGTGCAGTTCGCCGTAACTCCGGAAAACGGATATTATTTCCAGGCGGACACTCTTTCTCTTTATCTCGGAGGCGGAGGCACCGATCATATCAGAGCCAACATTGTCTATGATGTTTCTTCTTCCTTCGATAATCCTGTTCAATTAAACGATACTACATTGCATCTGGTTAAAAATGCGGTTGAGCTCTTGGAATATAGACTGAATAAGCTAGTTAAATACGGCGATACGCTCTTTGTAAGAATTTATCCCTGGTATGACAGTTCGCCTTCTACCTCAAAATATCTTTACGTACAGGACGTGAGAATTATTGGTACGAGTATTGACGAATCGAGCACGAGCGCGCCCGTTAACGTGGCATTGCCTAAAATTTCCGGCACGCCCGGCTCTGAAAAAACAGCCGCTATAACGGTAGATAATTTAACGGGCAAGAACGTTACGTCAATTCAGTTTACATTAACGTACGACAAGAGCGTTGTCAGCGTTCTGGGAACCGACGTAACCGGAACTTTGCTAGAAGGACAGGGCACGCTCGAAGTTAACGCCGATACTGCTAACGGAAAATTGTTGGTTGCATGGGCAGGTTATCCGGCATTGAGCGGCGAAGGCGACCTGCTGAAATTAAACTTGAAGTTTAACAACGCAGGTATGACTACGCTTTCTACCGGAAACAGTTTTGTAATTAACGGTGGAATGCCGGCAGCTATTGTTGCAGTCGGTACGGCTAAATCTGCGTCAGTGCTCGTTCAAGGCGGTTCTGTAAGCGCTACTGCCGGCGACGAAATTATGATTCCGGTATTGGTAACCGAATTGACCGCAGCTCAAGGCGTGTTGTCTTATGATTTTACGGCAACTTACAATTCTTCAATTATTAATATTACAGGCTATGAACTGGCAGGCACATTAAGCGAAGGCGGTAGCGCTTCGATTAATACGACAAATCCCGGTTCCGTTAATTTTGCGTTTGCAAGCGGCAGCAATTTAACAGGAAGCGGAACGCTTGTTTATCTGGTTGGCACGGCAGTTTCGGCCGGAGTTACAAATGTTGATTTTACGGCATTCAAATTTAACACCGGCTCGCCGGTAGTTGCAGCGGACGCCGGAATCGTAGCGGTAGCAGAAGCTAATGTGGCTCCTTCTTTGAGCTTAGACCCGGCAGGACCTTTTGCAGTTAATGAAAATGAAACGCTTACGGTTCAGCTTGTCGGCAGCGATCAGAATACTGCGGATGTGCTTACATACTCGGGAGAGAATTTACCCGACGGCGCAAGCGTCGATTCCGAAACGGGATTGTTTACATGGACTCCTTCCTATGATCAGGCTGGAACTTATACAATGACATTCAAAGTAACCGACCAGGGCGGTTTGTCGGCATCGGTTGAAGCCGAAGTAACCGTAGCGAATGTAAACCGCGTGCCGGAATTCACTTCCGAAATTCCGGATAACGAATTGATTCCCGTTCATAACGTTCCCGTTGAATATCAATTCCAGTTCGAAGCCGAAGACCCGGACGGAGATCCGGTTACATTCAGAAAGATCAGCGGTCCCGGAGCTGTTTCTGTTGACGGAAGATTTACCTGGACGCCGATGCCAGACCAGGCGGGTAAATCGTATGTGCTTATGGTTGAAGTCTCGGACGGCGAATTAACGGCTGTATCGAACAAAATTATCAAAGTAAGCGACGTTGTTACCGGCGTCGAAGAAGAAGGAATTCCGAAAGAATTCAAGTTATTGCAGAATTTCCCGAATCCGTTTAATCCTACTACCGTTATTAAATACGGATTGCCGAAAGAAGCTCATGTGCGCCTGACGGTATACAATGTGCTCGGACAGGAAGTTATGACGCTCGTTAACGAAAATCAAAGCGCGGGTTATCACAGAGTATCTTTCGACGCAAATGAATTGAATGCCGGAATTTATATCTATAAACTCGAAGCGGGCGATTATGTTTCGATTAAAAAAATGATTTATATGAAGTAAGTTAGGGATTAGTTATTAGGGAATAGGGATTAGTTTATTGATGCAATTTTGAAAGCCCCTGAATAAGGGGCTTTTTTTATTGGTCTGTCATTAGGAGCCTTGCTGCTGGCGGGACTCATTGCAAAGACTTATTTATGTCTGTACAGTCATTACGAGTCACGCTGAAAGCGGGACGAAGTAATCTCAACGATATTCATATGAGTTTGCTTCGTCGCTCGCTTTGCTCGCTCCTCGCAAAGACGAAGTTTGTTCAGAGTTTGCTTCACTCGCTCCGCTCGTTCGCAAAGACTTATTCGATCCGGCGTCCGTCATTACGAGTCACGCTGAAAGCGGGACGAAGTAATCTCAACGATATTCATATGAGTTTGCTTCGTCGCTCGCTTTGCTCGCTCCTCGCAAAGACAAAGTTTGGTTTAGAGTTTGCTTCCCCCGTATACTGCGGGGTCGCAAAGACAAAGTTTTATTGCTTCACTCGCGATACTTGTCCGCAATGATCTGTTCGATCCGTAATTAGAAAATCCGCAGTGTGCTTAACGTCAAAATGAGATAAAAATCTTTTTGATAAAACTTAAAATTTACTTTATATTTAGCTTGATTAAAAACAATTATGAAGGGCTCCGAAATGAAAAAGAATATATTTTTATCGTTAATAATTACTTTAGTATTTACGTCTTTTTCGATGGCGCAAGTAACAGTATCTCTGCCAAATGCGGTCGGTTCGCCGGATACGGAAATACTTTTCCCGATTACAGTCAGTGATTTGACGGGACTTGACGTAACATCATTTCAGTTTCAAATTAATTATGACAATAGCGCCATTTATATTACAGGCGTCAGCACAACGGGCACAAAAGTATCGGGCAACAGCCCGACCACAAAAGTCGATACCGCGAAAGGCTACCTGAGAGTAGCTTGGGCGAGCTCCTCGCCTTTATCCGGCAGCGGAACGTTATTGAATATAAAAATCAAGTTTAAATCGTCCGGTACAACTGCATTGGAGTTCGGAGACATAGTTTACGACAACGGCAACGTGAATCCGAAATCGTTCGGACCTTCTTCTCTTACTGTAACATGGGAAAACGGTTCAGCTACGGTAAGTACCGTAAACAATCCGCCCGTATTCGACCCGGTTGAAGACAAAACCGTTAACGAAGGCGAAACTTTAAGCTTTACCGTGAATGCAACGGATGCCGAAGGAGACCCGATTACATACTCTGCGGATAAACTACCCGACGGCGCGTCATTTGATCCCGCTACAAAAACATTTACATGGACGCCCGGATACAACCAGGCGGGAACGTATGAAGTCGACTTTATTGCGAACGACGGAAATTCGTCCTCGGTTTTAACTGTTAATATTGTCGTTAACAATGTAAACAGTCCTCCTACGCTTAACCTGAACACAACCAGTCCGGTGAATATCGACGAAGGAGAAAATTACGAATTGCAATTGACCGCTGACGACCCCGACCCGGGCGCAACTTTGTTATTCTTTACATTGGGCACGCTTCCGGAGGGAGCCGATTTGACTGCGGACGGTTTATTTTCATGGACGCCTGGATACGACCAGGCGGGCGCTTATACAATTACGTTCGCAGTTATGGATGAATATAATGCGCAGGATTCCAAGGAATTAACGATTATTGTAAATGACGCAAATCAGCCGCCGGTATTTACAAAAACCTTGGACGGCGAAATAGTAACCGTACACAATGTCCCTGTCGAATTTTCATTCCAATATGAAGCGACTGATCCGGAAGGCGACCCGATTACGTTTGCCGCGCTTCAGGTACCTGACGGAGCCGGCATAACAGCTGGAGGTTTGTTTACCTGGACTCCCACTCAAGACCAGGCAAACAAAACTTTTACGATAATAGTGGTTGCTTTCGACACGCACACTTTTGTCAACGATACTTCGGTTATAACCACGAGTCAGGTTGTTTCGGTTAACGAAGACGTTAAGCCGACTGAGTTTGCATTATTCCAGAATTATCCCAATCCTTTTAATCCTACAACTACGATTAAATATCAGCTTCCCGAGGCGTCTTTCGTAAGTCTTAAGGTCTACGATATGTTGGGCAACGAAATTGAAACGCTTGTAAATAATCATCAGCAGGCGGGCAATTACGAACTCAAATTTGACGCTTCAAGACTCACATCCGGCGTTTATTTCTATAAATTAATTACAGATAAATTTACCGACATTAAGCAAATGATGCTGGTCAAATAGAATTTATATCCAGCGGGGGTTACGCTTGAATTAGCCATTAATTTTGGCTGGCTTATAACTGTCAACCGGTTAAGGTCGTAATGTTTGTTGGTTGATCGTTCTTCGTTTTGGAGCCAGCCTGCCGGTAGGTAGGTTCTAGGTTTGGAAGTTTGTATTTTGTACAAAGTTGAATAACGAAGAACTCCGTCACACCTGCACACCCGCACAATGAACACCTTCGTCTTTGCAAGGAGTGAGCAAAGCGAGCGACGAAGCAAACTCAAACAAATACAGTTGAGATACTTCCCCCGCCGTTGGCGGGGTCAGTATGACAAATGCCGGATCGAATAGGTCTTACGGACGAGTGGTATGTGGGAAGCAAAGTCTGAACAAAACTTCGTCTTTGCGACCTCGCAGTATGCGAGGGAAGCAAACTCTAATGAATAGCGGTGAGATTACTTCGTCCCGCCAAAGGCGGGACTCGTAATGACTCTACACGGAAAAACAGTCTTTACAAACCTACAGTATGATGGAAAACAAACTCTGAATAAAATTCCGTCCTTACGCGAGGAGATCCGAAGAAAACGGGACCACGAAGCAAACTCGAATGAATACGGGAGTAATTACTTTGCTCTGCCAACCGAATCTTTTCTACCTCGCGCCGAAGGCGGGGGAATCAGTCCCTATCTGACCTCAAGAATTTCATACGAACCCCGCAATCGAATATTTAATTATAAACCCTATACTTGCGCATTATTGTCGCCAAATTAATAAACAAACTTAATATAATATTAACTCTCAATTATTATTAATTTAATACGATAATAATATGTGGAATTCTTTCCTTCATGAACGGGAATAGGTAGAGATGTCTCAAATTATATCGATTGACGAGATAAAAAACGGTATGGTATTGGCGGAAGACATTAAAAACAAATACGGACAATTGTTGATATCCGCCGAAACCGTCCTTAATGAAAAGCATGTGCGCCTGCTGAAAACCTGGGGCGTTTCGGTTGTTTCAATAGTTGGCGAAGGCGCAGAAAAGGTTGTTATAACGGAAGAAGAAAAAGAACAAAAGAAAAAAGAATTGCTCAAAGAAATCGGATGGAAACCCGATAATCCGTTTGAAGAAGATCTGATAAATATGGCAGTCGAACATAAAGTCGAACAGTTAAAGTTTTATGATACCAAAAGAACAAATACTTGAGAGGATTCATAACATACCTACGCTGCCGACGGTTTACACGACCGTTTCCAAAGCAATGGAAGATCCGTATATAACCAATGAAAAGATCGCTGAAATTATTTCCGCCGATCAGTCCTCTTCATTTAAGATATTGAGAGTGGCAAACTCGCCTTTGTTTGGATTCAGAGGCAAAATAGATACCATATCTCGGGCAATATTATATTTAGGTCATAATGAAGTTAAAAACATTTTGTTTACGGTTTCGTTACTCAAAATTATGCCGGGTAGCAAAATATTATCCGCATTAAAACCCGTTGATTTATGGGCGCATTCGATATCGGTGGGAGTAATTGCCAGAATTATCGGCGGTGAAATTAAGGATAAAAAAATCGAGAACTATTTTCTCGCCGGAGTTTTACATGACTTCGGCAAGCTCTTATTTATCGAGTATTTAAACAAAGAATACGCCGAAGCGCTCGATATTGCTCAAAAAAACAAAATTGAAATCTCGGCAGTCGAAGCGGATAAATTCGGCATAACTCATGCGGAATTGGGAGCCAAATTGGCCGAGAAATGGAAATTGCCGGAAATTATTATCAATACCTTAAAAAATCATCACAAAGGGACTTCCGATTTGCCGTCGCAGGAAACTCTGGTAGCAGCCGTTCATATCGGCGACATCGCTTCCAAGCTTTTGTCGCTCGGATATTCGGGCAACCCGGTCATAAAAAAACCCGTGAATACAGTCTGGCGTAAATTGTTCCTGCCGGAGGATTTTTTTTCGAACAACCGTAAAAAAATAATACTCGAATACGAACATATATTTAAGATGCTAATGATTAACTGATGAACGCCGCTCAAGTGAACATATTGTCCGATATAATAAAGATTATCGATTGCGACGAAAGAGATTTACTCTTCCAGTCCGTATCGAAATCGCTAGTTAATACGAACGAAGCAATAAAGCAGTGCGCTTTTTTCTTACATGACAACGAAATTCACGATTTCAAACTAACCAAAATTTATCCCGACAATGACCCGGGAGAAATTGGATCGGACTACGAGTCGTTAATTGAAGATGGAATAATAGCCGATTTAATAAATTCGGAACTCCCGGTTTCATATAGTAAGACTGGCGTTGTTATCAGGCTTGCGACAAAAGAATATTTGTACGGTTTTATTTTCATAAAATGTTTTAAGGAACCGCCGCCGGACGACAATTATGCGGCGGTTTCAAAATTGCTGAGTCTCTGGTTCGATAATTATCATAAAAGAAAGGGCCGGGATACGCATAAAAAAAATATTGTTGAACAAAATTACGATCAAAACAGAGCCCTTCTTGAGGGGATACAAAATCTCAGAAACATACTCGATTCTCTTCAAGCTGGAATTGTACTGGTGAATCCTGAAACTCAACGAATTGAAGACGCCAACAGTATGACCGGGAAATTAACCGGTTTGTCGAAGGACGATTTGATCGGTATGAAACGCGAAGAATTATTCCTTCTTAATTCGTGGGACTATAAAGAGTTCGGCAAATTGCTCGGTTCTGAATCTATATTGAAAAGGAAAGACGGGAATGTGATACCGGTGATACTTACCGAAGAGAAGATTAAACTGGGAACCGAAACTTTTATCTTATCTACTTTCTCGGATATATCCGAGCAGAAAAGATTGGAAGACGAACTGCTCGAATTGAAATACCAGTTGGAACAAAAAGTTGAAGAAAGAACAAAAGAATTGAAGACCGCGTACGATAAATTGAAATCGGAAATGGAAGCGCGATCGAAGCTGGAAAAAGAAAAATTAAAGCTTTACTACGCGATTTATCAGAGTCCCGTTGCAATGGTAATTGTAGACCTGGAAGGTAAAATTGATTACGTAAATCCGAAATTTTACAATCTGACGGGATTTTATTACGACGATGTAATCGGAAAAAGAATCGCCGACGTTGTTATAACGGACAATAACGCTACGTATATAGAAGAAATTATTGAGACTATAAGTCAGGAAAAAGTCTGGCATAAAGATATTAGGATTAAAAAAAATACGGGGGAATTTATCTGGGTTTCCGCTTCGGTTTCGGGAATCGTCAACGATCGAGGGAAAGTTACGCATTATCTTGCGGTCTACGAAGATATTTCAATAAAGAAAAAAGCCGAAGAAGAAATAATCAGGTCTAAAGAAAAAGCCGAAGAAGCGGCGCGGTTGAAATCCTCGCTGCTGGCTAATATGAGTCACGAATTCCGAACTCCGTTGATCGGCATACTCGGCTTTACAGAATTATTATTGGAAGACGATCTTAACGAGGAAACAAAAGAAATTGTGGGAGATATCCATTCCGCCGGTAAAAGGCTTTTGAATACGCTGGACAGCGTGCTTCAGTTATCGGAACTCGAATCGCTATCAGGATATTTGCAATTATCGAAATCTCCTTTGAACGGATTGATAAAAATACAATATGATTATTTTTATCCGATAGCCGCAGCCAAAGGATTACAAATTAAATTGAATTTACCCGAGTTTGATTTGCATTCGGAAATAGATAATAATCTTTTTACCAGGGCGTTAGGCAATATTATTGATAATGCAATAAAGTTTACGTCAAAAGGAGAAATAAGCATATCGGCTTATTCAATCGAAAAAGACGGACTTGAATGGAACGTTATAAGTATTGCGGACACGGGAATCGGTATCGACGAATCGGATAAAGAAATAATATTTAAGGAATTCCGGCAGGCTAGCGAAGGTCATAAAAGAAATTATGAAGGCACAGGCCTCGGTCTTACTCTATCAAAAAAAATGATCGAATATATGAAAGGCTACATTTCGCTCGAAAGCCAGAAGGGCAAAGGGTCAGTTTTTTACGTTTATCTCCCTGCCGTCGAAAATTAATTCACGCACAATTAATACGATCACCGGTAAATATTCGGCAATAAGCAATAGAGAATATTCCTTCCATACTCCGTAAAGTTGATAATTCATTATTGTAATAGCCGTTAGGCTGCCGAGCGCGGCATAGAAAATTCCGCTCGGTCTCGGCGCCACTGGCAACAATATTATTAACCAACCGATGTACCAGGGATGCACTACTGGCGAAAATATAAGCATAAGGAGGTATGTGTAGTAAAGGTCGATTTCGATATGCGCTCGTTTCGTATAAATATAATAAAGGAGAAAAACGACGGCGTATAAGAAAAGGCAAATCAATCTCGATTTCTGATTGTGTTCCAGGAATGAGTTAATAAAGCTGAATATGCTTCCGTTAAACGTCCAATTCTTTGTGAATTTCAAAAGCGCCTGAAATAAGTCGGGCGTATTTAAATATGGTATAAATTGAATCGCCAGTATTAAAGCGGGAATTATCGGAAATATGATTTTTCTTTTCGCGTTCGATTCATATAGAAAAATCGCCGGCAACGCTATCAAAAAAGCGGGCTTAACCGACAAAGCGAATCCCAGAAATATTAAAGAAATTATTTTGTTTATGTTTTCATTACCCGAGGGCTTAAGATAGAAAAACAGAAAGAGTATGAAAAACGTAAATCCGTATCCGTCCAGATGAGCGTCAATGCCAATATGACTTAAAATTAGAGGGCATAACGCATAAAGTAAAACATTGCCTGCGTTCATTCCTCTGATTTTCAATAGCAATAAAATTCCCGTCACGCTAATCATTTCAAACAGCAACATGAGGAGCTTTAATCCCAATACGGCTTCCCCGCCGATGGCATACCCCAGATAAAAAAGCCACTGGCTTAGTGGGAAATAGATTGTTTTCATATCAGGGAAATTTACTTTGCCGGGAATTATCGCGCTCGAAAGATGATTTAATTCGCTCGCATTGGGCGGATATAAATATGGATTGATACCGTTGTGTTGAACTTTGCCGTCCCAGATATACCTGTAGATGTCGTCGCTTCCGATAGGAAAATGATTTATAAATAACAAACGGATCGCAAAAGCCGCGGTTAAACCAAAATAAAGGGTCTTTCGATCCGTTCCGTTTTTAACCAATAAAACGGCAAAAGGAATAAAGAGAATCGAAGAGATTATTGAAATGTAAGTGTAAGAGACAACCTCATAATGAAGATAGAGGTAAAGATATAATATAAACTGTAAGAGAATGACGGTTTTGAGTATATGTCCGGATTTAATTTTCATCTGACGCCAATTTAATCCCGACTAAAATATCCGTAAAAATTGTCGAATTCAAATTACGGAGGAAATTTAACGTAATCTTGCCGTTTATCATTTTGATAAAATTTTATTATCCTTATAAATAAATGAAATAGAAATAATCGATTAACAAGGAGATAATGGGATTATTAAGTGGCATAATTTCTGTACTATTACTTTACTAACTCTATTCTTAAGGCGGAGTCTTAATTTTGATGAAAAAACTTACGCTATTTTCAGTGTTTCTGATATTGTTTTCGGGGTGCGGCGTCTCATTATTCAATAAAACCGATTTCGTGCGGGTTATCGATACTCATTTTGAATACAAAGGCGAGCCGTACTATTTTACAGGCACAAACCTTTGGTACGGCTGTTATCTGGGGCGAAGCGGCGAACAGGGCGACCGGGAAAGGCTGAAACGCGAACTCGATTACCTTAAAGAACTCGGCATAACAAATTTGAGAGTGCTTGCGGCATCCGAGAAATCGTACATCCGGGGTTCGCTTGAGCCGGCAATACAGAGCGAACCCGGAAATTATAATGAAGATTTGCTCGACGGGCTGGATTATCTCCTCTCTGAAATGCGTAAACGGGAAATGTTTGCAGTTGTATTTTTGAGCAATTATTGGGAATGGTCGGGCGGCTTTGCCGTTTACAACAGATGGTCGGGCGATTCGAATTACGTCGACCCGCATAATCCGGAACAGGGATGGACGGAGTTCATGAATTATTCGGCAAAATTTTATACAAACGAAAAGGCAAACGAATATTATCGGAATTTCATTCTTAAAATTATTACCAGAAAAAATAAATATACGGGCGATTATTATTACGAAGACCCGACTATAATGGCATGGCAGCTAGCTAACGAGCCGCGGCCCGGCTGGGGCGAGAAAGGTTTCCGGAATGCCCAAAATTTTTATAAATGGATCGACGAAACTGCGGCTTTTATCCGCTCTATCGACCCCAACCATCTGATTACAACGGGGAACGAGGGCTTGGGCGGGTGCCTTAATTCGGATACCATTTTTATTAACGCTCATAAAAGCCCGAATATCGATTATGCCACTTTTCACCTGTGGGCGAAAAATTGGGGCTGGTTCGACGCTAAAAATATTGAAGAAACTTATCCTTCAACCGAATCGAAAGCTGTCGATTATTTCAACGAGCATATGAAGCTTGCGCGACAGTTAAATAAACCGATAACGCTGGAAGAGTTCGGTATGCCCAGAGATAACGAGGAGTATAAACCCGGAACGCCCGTTACAGCAAGGGACAGGTATTTTTCCAAATTGTTCGAACTGACGGCCGACAGCGCAAAAGCCGGCGCTCCGATTGCAGGCACCAATTTCTGGGCTTGGGGCGGCGAAGGAAAAAGCGCCGACGACGATTATATCTGGGAAAAAGGAGATCCGTTTACAGGCGATCCGCCTCAGGAGCCTCAGGGGCTTAATTCGGTTTATATGTCGGATAAGTCGACTCTTGAAATTATATCCGGACATGCGGCGGAAATGAACCGGCTTGGAAAAATAAAACTCTTTGTGCGCAATTAATTCAATTGATTATGATTCGTAAATACGGTCTTTTAACGATAATAGCGATTTCAATAAACGCTTGCGTTTCGGAATTCAATGTTCTCGAATTTCAAAAAGAGAATAACTTAAGACTGGTCGATTCCAACGCGACAAAGGAAACCGTGTTGCTATTTTATAATATGAAAATGTTATCGAATAGAAATACGATCTTCGGCCATCACGACGCCACTGCATACGGCATAGGCTGGCGCGGCGAAGAAGGAAGGTCGGACGTAAAAGACGTTACAGGCTCCTACCCCGGTCTCTACGGATGGGATTTCGGAGTTTTGACATGGGAACCAAACGTTAAGAATGAAGAGAGACGCATAACGCGACTTGTAAGCGAAGCCTATTCGAGAGGCGGAGTGAATGCTTTCTGCTGGCATGCGCCGAATCCCGTTACCGACAGGTCGTTTTACGATACTACTGTGGCAATCCCGAAAATCTTGCCCGGCGGCGGTTACTATTTGAAATATTTGAGAATGCTCGATCAGATAGCTGATTTCGTAGAAACATTAAAAGATTCTTCGGGTAAGCCGATTCCCATTATATTCCGACCTTTTCATGAATTTGACGGCAGCTGGTTCTGGTGGGGAAAGAATTTTTGCACTCCCCAAGAATTCAAGAAGTTGTGGAGAACTACGGTTGAATACCTGAGAGATAAAAGAGGATTGAGAAATATTCTTTATGCGTATTCGCCCGACAGGAACTTTTATTCGGAGGAAGAATACCTCGAACGTTATCCGGGAGACGAATACGTCGATATTCTCGGCATGGATGACTATTACGATTTTATGCCGGACGGCGACGGACTCGAATGGATTAAGAAGAAATTGCGAATTGTAACCGTGTTAGCCGAAAAGAAAAATAAAATTGCCGCATTTACTGAAACCGGACTGGAGGGAATTGTCGATTCCGAATGGTGGACTGAGAAACTCTACAAAACAATCGAAGGCGACTCGGTCAGAATCGCATATTTGATGGTATGGAGGAATGCAAACGAGAAACATCACTATGCTCCTTATAAAGGACATCCGAGCGAAGACGATTTCGTTAAATTTACTCTGACCGAAAAGATATTGCTCGAAAGAGATTTGCCTAACTTGTACTCAGAACCGATTGACGGAGAAATCATTAAACGCATCAATCTGAATCAAAGAGTTGAATTGTTAAAAGCTGTATTGACGTACCCTATAACTGTAAATTGACTGGCATATTGAATTAGTAAGTCTTATCGGTATTAGTTGAAATATTAAAAATAAATTGCGGGAAGAATATGCAGGTACACATAGTAGATTTGGTAATAATAATATTATACTTCGCAATAGTGCTTGCCATCGGAATTGTGGTATCTAGAAGGTCTATTAAGGATATCGATTCATATTTCCTCGGAAGCAACAAATTACCTTGGTGGATGCTCGGAATATCGAATGCATCGGGAATGTTTGATATTACGGGAACCATGTGGCTAGTCTATTTATTATTCGTCTACGGAATGAAAAGCGTTTGGATACCGTGGCTCTGGCCTATCTTCAATCAGGTCTTCCTTTTTGCCTACCTTTCAATCTGGCTGAGAAGGTCGAACGTGATGACCGGCGCACAGTGGATCGAAACCAGGTTCGGAAACGGCAAAGGCGCACGTCTTGCCCACATCATTGTGGTTTGTTTTGCGCTTGTCAGCGTTGTGGGTTTTATAGCTTACGACTTTAAAGGAATCGGAAAGTTTGCAAAGATATTCCTGCCGTGGGATTTGTCGCCCGATACGTACGCCATTATTTTAATGAGCATTACTGCAATCTACGCGGTCAAAGGAGGAATGGTAAGCGTAGTCGCAACGGAAGTGCTGCAATTTTTGGTAATGACCGTAGCTTCCGTGGCGGTTGGAATTGTGGCAATGAATGCAGTAGCTCCCGAGGCTCTAAATGCCGTAATTCCGAGTGGCTGGAAAGAACTCTTTTTCGGGTGGCATTTGAACCTCGATTGGACCGGAATAATGGATTCCGTCAATACTAAAATAGCGGAAGACGGTTATGAACTGTTTATGATTTTTATGATGATGGTTTTATTCAAAGGTATATTGGTGAGCGCCGCAGGCCCCGCTCCCAATTATGATATGCAACGAATTCTGGCGACCAAGGATACCAAAGAAGCCTCCAAAATGAGCTGGCTGGTGTCGCTTGTTCTCTTCTTCCCCCGCTATATGATGATTGCAGGTCTTACTGTGCTCGCGCTGGTTTATCTGATGCCGGAATTGAAGGCAATGGGTCCGAACGTCGATTTCGAAATGATACTGCCGCTGGCTTTGAAAGACTTGATACCCGTCGGATTGGTAGGAGTATTGTTGGCAGGACTTCTTGCGGCATTTATGTCTACTTATGCCGCAACCATCAATGCGGCTCCGGCTTATGTGGTAAACGATATTTATAAGAAGTTTATTAATCCGAATGCTCACCCGAAAAAATATGTCCATATGAGCATAGCGGTTTCCGTATTCTTTGTGATACTCGGATTTGTCTTTGGTATTATGGTGCAGTCGGTCAATCAAATAACGCTCTGGATAGTAAACGGACTGTGGGGAGGTTACACCGCTGCAAATGTGCTTAAATGGTATTGGTGGAGAATGAACGGTTACGGATATTTCTGGGGAATGGTAATCGGTATTGCGGCGGCTTTAATGATGCCCGTAGTCTTTCCGGCGTTACCGGCTCTAAATGCATTCCCGTACGTACTTGCTATTTCTGTGCTCGGTTCGGTATTGGGCAGTTATTTAACGGAGCCCGAACCGGATAATGTATTGATGAAATTCTATGTAACCGTTCGTCCGTGGGGATTGTGGAAACCTGTTCATGAAAAAGTTAAAGCCCGTTTCCCCGAATTCAATCCTAATCTCGGATTCAAAAGAGATATGTTCAACGTGGTAATCGGTATCGTATGGCAGACAACTCTTTTGGCGGCGCCGATTTATCTGGTAATTCATGAATATACTTACTTTGCGATTACGCTCGGAGTAACGGCGGTTACTTCCATAATACTCAAATTTACATGGTGGAATAAACTCGATGAAATTTGCGGCGAAGAAACCGAAAAAATTTATAGGGAAATCGCTTCTAAAATAGAATGACAGACCGGGAGAAATATGAATACTAGTGACGGCATTAAAATACCTTTTAAAGAAAAAGTAGCGTACGGTTTCGGTGATTTTGCATCCTCGATGTTCTGGAAACTTTTCTCGATGTTCCTGCTCTTTTTTTATACGGATATATTCGGAATCTCCGCCGCTGCGGTGGGCACGATGTTTCTGGTTACGAGAATATGGGACGCGATAAACGATCCGATGATGGGTGTGATATGCGACAGAACTGAAACGCGATGGGGCAAGTTCCGTCCGTATTTGCTTTTCGGCGCCGTGCCGTTTGCTGTTATCGGCATTATTACTTTCAGCACGCCGGATTTGAGCCCTTCGGGCAAATTAGTTTATGCGTATGTAACTTATACATTGATGATGATGATTTATACGGTCGTTAATGTTCCGTATTCATCTTTAATGGGAGTGATGACAAACGACCCGGCGGAAAGAACTTCGCTTGCTTCGTTCAGATTTGTAGGAGCTTTTTCGGGCGGCATTCTGGTAACGTCAACCGCCGCATATTTGGTCGAATATTTCGGCGGAAAAGAAAATCCAGCAAGCGGATATCAATGGACGGTTGGAGTTTATGCGGCGCTTGCGGCAGTCTTTTTCCTTTTGACTTTTGCAGGCACTAAAGAACGACTTAAACCCGCCAAAGTAAAGCATTCGTCATTGAAGGATGATTTGAAAGACATATCAAAGAACGGACCGTGGTTTATAATGCTGGCTGCGGGAATTTCGATACTCATTTTTAATTCTCTGCGCGACGGCTCCATTCTTTATTACTTTAAATATTTTATCAAAGACCAATCGCTCGAACTATTCGGCGCCCGCTATAATTTTACTCAGGCTGAGCTTGCCTCGGCTTATATGACTCTCTGGCTGGCTACGAATATTATCGGAGTTATACTTGCAAAGCCCGTTTCGTCTTTGATCGGTAAAAAGAAAACATTTATGTATGCCGCGCTGCTGTCGGCATTGCTCAGTGTGCTCCTCTATTTCTTGCAGCCGGATCAGCTAATTGCGATTTTTCTGCTAAATGTATTGATCGGTATAAGCGCGGGAATCGTTCTGCCTTTGATCTGGTCGATGTATGCGGATATTGCAGACTATTCGGAATGGAAAAACGGGAGGAGAGCGACGGGATTGATCTTTTCGTCGTCTTCGATGTCGCAAAAATTCGGCTGGACTCTCGGCGGAGCTTTGACCGGGTGGTTGTTGGCTTTATTCGGATTCCAGGCTAACATCGAGCAGACTTCGGAATCGTTGCTCGGCATTCGCTTGATAATCAGTATTATTGCAGGCGGAGGAGCTCTGCTGGCTGCGCTGTTTATTTTCTTTTACCCCCTGTCGGAAGATTTTATGAAAAAAATTGAAACAGAACTTGAACAAAAAAGGAACAATAACTAGGAGACAATATGACAAAAAGCGCGTTTAATAAGAGACTGAAAGAACTTTTCGAAGAACACAATAAACTGATAAAAAGAAAAAACGTGAGGCTGCCCAAAACAAACGGCGTTTTTTATCGTTATAAGTACCCCGTACTTACTGCCGAACATACGCCTTTGTTCTGGAGATTCGACTTAAATTACGAAACGAATCCCTATTTAATGGAAAGAATGGGAATAAACGCAGCATTCAACGCGGGCGCAATGGAATTTAACGGAAAAATAGTGTTAGCCGTCAGAGTCGAAGGCGCCGACAGAAAATCGTTTATAGCCATCGCCGAATCGCCGAACGGTATTGACAATTTCAAATTCTGGGACTACCCGGTCAAAATGCCGGAGACGGACAATCCCGATACAAACGTTTATGATATGCGATTGGTTAAACACGAGGACGGATGGATTTACGGAATTTTCTGCACCGAACGAAAAGACCCCGACGCACCGCCGACAGATACTTCGGCGGCGGTTGCTCAGGCAGGTATTGCCAGAACGAAAGATTTGATTAACTGGGAAAGACTTCCGGATTTGAAAACAAAATCTCCGCAGCAGAGAAACGTAGTTTTGCATCCCGAGTTCGTTGAAGGGAAGTATGCTTTTTACACCAGACCTCAGGACGGTTTTATCACTACCGGAACCGGCGGCGGTATCGGATGGGGTTTGACCGAATCGATTGAAAATCCTGTAATTGAAGAGGAGAAGATAATCGACGAAAGAGTATATCATACAATTAAAGAAGTAAAAAACGGTTTGGGACCTGCTCCGATTAAAACCGAAAAAGGTTGGCTGCAATTGGCTCACGGCGTAAGAAATACCGCTGCGGGTCTCAGATACGTCCTTTATCTGTTTTTGACCGATTTAAAAGACCCGTCGAAGGTAATTGCAAAACCGGGCGGTTATTTTATCGCTCCGAAAGGCGAAGAAAGAATAGGAGACGTTTCGAATGTCGTCTTCAGCAACGGTTGGGTTAAAAAAGACAACGGCGACGTACTAATCTATTACGCTTCTTCCGACACGCGTATGCACGTGGCGTATTCAACCGTCGACAGACTGCTCGACTATGTAATGAATACTCCCGAAGACGGTTTGAGAAGCGCCGAATGCGTCAGACAGAGATATGAATTGATAGATAAAAATCTGCAGATAATGAAAAAACTAAAAATTTGATTTTTTCAGCTTCTGTGCCTCCTAGTAAGCCATGCTAATTTGAAATATCCGTTTAGCATGGCTTATTATTTTTCTACGGCTTGCACTGAGGTTTTTTGCCAATGGCCTATAAAATCGTCAAATTCGGATTTAAGCTCTCTGAATTTTTCGTTGCTCTGAAATAATTCCGAATCTTCGTCGGAAAGCATAAGAATACAATTCATTAAAGCTCTGCCGTTATGATAAGTCGCTTTCCAGATTGTCCCTTTGGGAGCGGTTTTGTAGTGAGCCTCTTTTTCCAGACTTCCCCAATACCAGTCACCGTGTTCATGGTCTATCAGATATTTTTTTATATAATCCCATTCTTGAAGGAATAGCTTATAGTAACGTTTTTCATTCGGAAAAATTTTGGAAAAGAGTAATAGCGCATTCAAAGCTTCAGCCTGCGCCCACCAGTTTTTTGTATGCTTGATAATTTTGCATTCGCCTTCTTCGGAGTAGTAATAGCCTTCGTCGAAGAATCCTGCGCTCGAATTATCCCATCCGTTTTCGATTGCATGGTCGAGCATTTTTTTAGCCGTGTATAAAGTGGCGGTGTCGTTTTTCAAACCGAGTTTATAAGAAGCTTCGAGCATCAGAAACGCCGTTTCGTAATCGTGTCCGAACGATACATGGTCAAGGCGGTAATTTGCGTCTCGTATTTCGGGCGAGGCGTATCTGAAAGAAACGGGAGTCCAGTCGCGTTCAAAAAACAATTGCAAATATCCTTTCGGGTGAGTAATCTTATCTCTTATCAAAACCAACAATTCTTCGAGCCTTTCGCGTACTTTATTGTCCCGCCATACTCCATAAAGCTCGGTAAAGGCTTCCAGCAGATGTATCGACGAATTCTGATCCTTATATCCCGCTTCCACTGCGTCGGTGGCATTTGTTTTGTGCGAATCGTTTTTACCGAACGGTTTGCCTTCGCGAGTTAAAAATTGAAAATAGCCTTTGTAAAGAGGGTCGTAAGCGCGCTCTTCCAGCCAGTTAAATGTTTCGATTGCAAGTTCGAGCGCGTCGTTGTTTTTCGTGAGTTCATACAAAGCCGATAAACCGTAAATTGCGAATGCATTGCCGTAAGTTCTTTTTTCTTCTAACCAACCTTCCACGTCGGATACTTTACCTTCTCTGTTCCGGATCTGGTAAAAGCCGCCGTAACGCTCGTCCCACATTTGATTTTTCAGGAAATTCAAACCGTGCAGAGCCGATTCGTACAACATGTCGTTGTTCAAGAATTTTGCCGCCTTTGAGGTCGTCCACATGTGGCGCGACTGCGTAACGATCATTTTCTCCTGCTCGGGCATTAAACTTAGGTCGTATGCCAGATTTGTAAAGTAACCCCCGTACTGTTTGTCGATAACAAGAGGATACCATTTATGGATTAAATTGTTTTCAAATTCATTAAGCATGTCTTTTAGTATTCCCATGTATTCTGCGCTTTAACGTTTAATTGACTGATAACTTATTAATTGCAAATATTATGCTATTTTTTTCGTTTGTTATTGGGGTGTAAATTCATTTTTAGTTGAAAATAAAAAAGAGAGACTCCTGAAAAATTAGTAATTTTTGGTTTAGGCAACTAAAAAAACTAAAAGGAGTCTCTTATGCAAAATACAAATAATAGGAACAAAAA
>NZ_JBMOLD010000004.1:0-109983 GCF_049325435.1 Melioribacter sp.
TTTGTTCCTATTATTTGTATTTTGCATAAGAGACTCCTTTTAGTTTTTTTAGTTGCCTAAACCAAAAATTACTAATTTTTCAGGAGTCTCTCTTTTTTATTTTCAACTAAAAATGAATTTACACCTTCGCTCGGTAGCTAATTAATAAATTAATTAATTGGAGAAGCTATGAAAACATTAAGTAAAATAATATTATTGCTGGCGGTTTCCCTTGCGCTTGTCAATTGCACAGGAAACAAGCAAGAAGGAGATTTCTCTAAAGCCGCTTCAAAAGTTTATGTGGCGCCCGGACAATACGACGAATTCTATGCGTTTATGTCGGGCGGTTTTAACGGACAGCTTTCTGTTTACGGATTACCATCGGGAAGGTTATTCAAAATAATAAGCGTATTTGCTCAAAATCCCGAAACCGGATACGGTTATTCGGAGGAAACAAAACCGATGTTGATGACTTCTTACGGTTTCGTTCCGTGGGACGACGCTCACCATCCGGAATTGTCCCAAACCGACGGCGTTCCGGACGGCAGATGGATTTTCATCAATGCCAACAATACCACTCGTGTCGCAAGAATCGACCTTTCGACTTTCGATACCGCCGAAATAATTGAAATCCCGAATTCGGCAGGCAATCACGGCTCTCCGTTCGTAACCGAAAATACGGAATATGTAATTGCTTCGACTCGTTTTAGCGTTCCTATTCCGAATAGGGATGTGCCTATCGATTCGTATAAAGAAAATTTTAAGGGTACTCTCTCTTTTATAAAAGTAGACCCGGTAAAAGGCAACATGGAGATTGCTTTTCAGATACTCGTGCCGGGATTCGATTATGATTTAGCGCATGCGGGCAAAGGTCCTTCTCACGGATGGGCTTTTTTCACTTCGTATAACAGCGAGCAGGCAAATACTCTTCTTGAAATCAACGCTTCGCAAAACGACAAAGACTTTATTGCCGCAGTTAATTGGAAACTTGCGGAAAAATATCTGGCAGAAGGAAAAGCAAAAAAGATCAATACGGAATACTATCGTAATTATTTCGACGAAGACAAACAAAAAGCTTTTTCTGAGAAAAGATCGAGCGTTAATGTCCTCAATCCGAAAGACTGCCCCGGCATGATTTATTACCTGCCGACTCCCAAATCGCCTCACGGCGTGGATGTGGACCCTACGGGAGAATATATTGTCGCCGGCGGAAAACTTGCAACGGTCATTCCCGTCCACTCTTTCTCTAAAATGTTAAAAGCTATCGAAAATAAAGAATTCGACGGCGAAATCGACGGCATCCCGATACTTAAATACGATGCCGTAATTGCAGGCGAAGTGGAAAATCCCGGTCTCGGACCGCTTCATACGGAATTTGACGGCAAAGGTTATGCTTATACTTCGGCTTTTATTTCATCGGAAATCGTTAAATGGAAACTCGGCACCTGGGAAGTTGTCGACAGAATTCCTACTTACTATTCCATCGGTCACCTTATGATTCCTGGCGGCGACAGCAAGAAGCCGTGGGGTAAATACGTAGTAGCCCTGAATAAAATCACAAAAGACAGATACCTTCCGACAGGACCGGAATTATGTCAGTCGGCGCAACTGATCGATATTTCGGGCGATAAAATGCAGCTTTTGCTCGATTTCCCCACTATCGGCGAACCGCACTATGCACAGGGTATTCCAGCCGAAATTCTGATGAAGCGAAATAAGAAATTTTATGAACTTGAAAAAAATTCGCATCCGGATAAAACTGCCAGCGAAAAGGAAACCAGGGTCGAAAGAAAAGGCAATGAAATTCATGTTTATATGACTGCAACCCGCACTCACTTTAAGCCCGATAATATCGAAGGCGTCAAAGTAGGCGATAGAGTCTATTTCCACATCACCAATCTGGAGCAGGATTGGGACATACCGCACGGATTTGCAGTCAAAGGCTTAAACAATTCTGAGTTGCTTATTATGCCCGGACAAACGAAAACGATCGAATGGGTTCCTCAAAAAGAAGGAATTTATCCTTTCTACTGTACCGATTTCTGTTCCGCATTGCATCAGGAAATGCAAGGTTACGTTCGGGTTTCGTCTAAGAACAGCAATGTTGAATTGTCTTTTAATTAACATAATCACGGGGCTGAGTAATCAGCCCCTTTATTTTAGGTGTCGATATGTTATCTAAAAAATCATTGTTAATCGTACTCTTTTCTTCGTTATTGTTATTGGGAACTTATTTCGTGCCGATATGGAAAATCGATTTGAATGCGCCACAGTATCCGGAAGGAATCGGTCTCAGAATTTGGCTCAATAAAATTACCGGGGTTCACGAATTCGACCTCGATAATATCAATAAACTCAACCATTACATCGGTATGAAAACTATCGAGCCGGACTCGATACCGGAACTTAAAATAATGCCATACATAATCGCTTTTTTCGTGATCTTCGGTTTGGCTGTTTTTCTTCTTAAAAGAAAAAGATTAATCTATGTCTGGTGCTTTCTGATGATAGTTATTCTCTCGATAGGTTTATACGATTATTACGTGTGGGAATACGATTACGGACATAACTTGAATCCTAACGCCCCGATTAAAGTGCCGGGTATGACATATCAACCCCCTTTGCTGGGCACGAAACAATTGCTGAATATGCGCACCACGTCGTTGCCCGATATCGGAAGTTATTTAATTGGTATATCGTTAATCGGAATGGTTGGAGTATTGATCTATGAAAAAAAGAAAAAAAATTAAACTGCTGTCGGTTGCCTCTCTGCTTTTAATAGCTATCGGATGCAGTAAATCGCCTCAGCCGATTAAATACGGCGCCGCCGATTGCGACTATTGCAACATGACCGTTACCGACCCGAAATTCGGTTCGGTAATGGTTACCGATAAGGGCAAGATATTATTTTTCGATTCGATTGAATGTCTCGCCGCGTATGAATTGACGAACAATCCCGAGGCGTATTCTCTCTGGGTAAGCGATTATACAAATCCAGGAGAGCTGATGCCCGCCGATAAAGCGATTTTTTTGTTAAGTGACGGGATAAAAAGCCCGATGGCCTTGGGACTAGCAGCGTTTCCCGATCGTAACAAATCGGAAAATGCGCGCAAAACTTATAATGGGAAAATTATTTCTTGGGAAGAAGTGAAAAAATATGTTAAGCGGGAATGGAATTTATAAAATACTTTTTATAATTGTTTTTTTTCAAATCTGTTGCCCGCTCTACGGAAGAACTTATACCGTAGGTAAAAACCGGGATTTCAATAAAATTTCGGACGCCGTGCATTATGCGCGGGACAACGATACGTTGCTTATCGAAGCGGGATATTATGCGGAAGGCGCTATCGTCGTCGATAAAAAACTGACTCTGCTGGGAATCGGTTATCCGATAATTTCGGGCGAGAATAAATATGAAATATTAAGAATTGTCGCTTCCGGCGTTACGGTCAAAAATATTCTGTTCAAGAATGCGGGCGTCAGTTTTATCGACGATAATTCGGCCGTAAGACTCGACAGCGTTTCGAATTGCGTTATAGAAAACAATAAGTTTTATGATAATTTCTTCGCAATTTATCTGGCGCAGTCGCGCGACTGCATAATAAGGAATAACGTTATCAAAGCCGCCAATAAAAAACAAACTACATCTGCAAACGGAATTCATCTGTGGTACTGTAAGAATATAGTCGTAGACCATAATCTGATCGAAGGACACAGGGACGGAATATATTTCGAGTTTGTGGTTAAAAGCGTTATCGAAAACAATACAAGCCGTAATAACCTCAGGTACGGGCTCCATTTTATGTTTTCCGACAGTTGTATATATACGGATAATAATTTCATCAATAACAAAGCCGGCGTAGCCGTAATGTTTACTCGAAATGTCGAAATGAAACGCAATAATTTCGAAAACAATTGGGGCGCAGCTTCCTACGGCTTGCTCCTGAAAGAAATTTACGACAGTATAATAGAAGACAACACGTTTAAAAAAAATACATGCGGAATTTATTACGAATCGTGCGGCAGAGTAAAAACCGCGAACAATCTCTTTTTGAACAACGGTTGGGCTATCAGACTTATGGCCAATTCAATGGATAACGTGTTTACCAAAAATAAATTTATCGACAATACTTTCGACGTTGCAACCAACAGTTCGCGAAATTTTAATACGTTTGAATATAACTACTGGAATAAATACGACGGTTATGATCTTGACAGAGACGGATTGGGCGATGTGCCTTATCGACCGGTAAATCTGTTTTCGTATCTCGTCGTAAAAAATCCGCCCCTTCTAATTTTACTGAGAAGTCTGTTTATCGAACTTCTCAATTATTCCGAACGAATTATGCCGGTTATTACTCCTTCGGAGCTAACGGACAATAAACCATTAATGAATAAAGACTATGATACAGTTAAATAAAGTAACCAAAAGATACGGTCGGGTAGCGGCGTTGAAAGAAGTGTCTTTGCATATCGGGAAAGGAAGCGTTACGTATCTCGTAGGACCGAACGCTGCAGGCAAATCCACGCTCATAAAAATACTGCTCGGTCTCGTAAGGCCGAGCGGGGGAAGTATATCGATAGCGGGCATAGAATTAAACGGCTCATACGATTATAAAAAAATGATCGGTTATATGCCGCAAATAGCAAGTTTTCCGGACAATCTCAATGTGGGCGAAATTTTCGATATGCTTAAGGAAATAAGGAACGAAAAAGAACTGACCGACACGGAGTTGATCGAAAAATTTGGCATTGAAAAAGATTTTAACAAAAAATTGAAACACCTCTCCGGCGGAACAAAACAAAAGGTAAACGCCGCTCTCGCTTTTGCTTTCGATCCGGAAATCCTTATTCTGGACGAGCCGACGGCCGGACTCGACCCCTACGCAAGCTCGATTCTGAAACAAAAAATAAAAGACGAAAACGGGAAAGGAAAAACCGTCGTCTTTACTTCACATATTTTGAAAGACCTGGAAGAACTTGCAAGTAATATCGTCTTTTTGCTCAACGGCGCCGTCGTTTATTCGGGTAATATATCGGAATTGGCGGTTGACAATAAAAACAACAAGGAAGAAGCCGTCATTAAGTTAATGAAGGATTTTGTTTATGAAAACGACTATGAAAATAATTAAATATCAGTTGAACGATATTTTAAGAAGCAGATGGACAATTGTTTATACTCTTTTCTTTCTCGCTATAACCTATTCGATTTTATCGATGAGCGGCAATATTACAAAATCGATAATCAGCTTAATGAATATTTTCCTGTTCGTTGTGCCTCTGGTCTCGATAATATTCGGAACGGTTTATCTCTACAATAACAGAGAATATATTATTTTTATGATTGCGCAGCCGATTAATAAAGACGCCCTTTACGCGGGATTATATGCGGGGGTTTCCGTTTCTCAAATTATAAGTCTTTTGGTCGAAGCGGGTATTCCGCTTGCTTTTAATTACCCCACGATTTCAGGTTCTGTGGTCGATTTGCTGATTCTTTTCGGCAGCGGGATATTCGGCATACTTATTTTCACATCAATTGCATTTGCAATTACAATTATTAACGACAACAGACTCTTCGGTTTCGGAATGTCAATCTTTCTCTGGCTTGTTTTTACCATAATATACGACGGACTGATACTTTTGCTGCTCTTTTTTATGCGCGACTACCCGACCGAAAAACTTGCCCTTGTACTCAGCTTTATTAATCCGATCGATCTCGGGAGGATGCTGATTGTGCTCAGAATGGATATCTCGGCGTTGATGGGTTATACCGGGGCGGTTTTCAATGAATTTTTCGGAAGCAATGCCGGCATGGTTGCTTCGTTTATTGCGCTTTCGATCTGGGCGGTCGTTCCTTATTATCTCGGACTTATTAAATTCCGCAGAAAGGATTTTTAAAGAAGATTTTTAATTTTTACAGTTGCAAATCAAGAAAAAACTTCGTTATTTTATAATCGGAATAATTAATCTGTTTTTAATATGACAAGAGAAATAATAACAATAGACGAAGAACTTTGCGACGGCTGCGGACGGTGCGTGCCTGAATGTCGCGAAGGCGCTCTTCAAATAATTAACGGAAAAGCAAGGCTGATAAGCGACTTGTTTTGCGACGGTCTGGGCGCATGCATCGGCAATTGTCCTACAGGAGCGCTTAAAATAGAAAAAAGAGAAGCCGAACCGTACGACGAAAAAAAGGTAATGGAATATATCGTTAAAGGCGGATCGGAAGTGATAGAAGCGCATCTGAAGCATCTGAAAGAGCATAATCAGCTCGATTATCTTACCATCGCGGTCGAGTATTTAACTGAAAACGGAATACCCATTCCGAATATATCTTCCGAAAATAAAAACGGCGACTCCGAACAAATGGAATTTGTTCAATGGCCGATCCAGCTTCACCTTATTTCGCCCCTGGCTCCTCATTTTTTCGAGGCAGAGTTGCTGATTGCCGCTGATTGCTGCGGTTTTGTATCCCCGGAGTTCCGCAGCGAATTTCTTCCCAATAAAAGGCTTGCCATCGCCTGCCCAAAACTCGATACGAATAAACAAATCTATTTTGAAAAATTAATTACGATGATCGACCGATCGTTAATTAAATCGATAACCGTTTTGATTATGGAAGTGCCGTGCTGCGGCGGATTGCTGAAATTGGCCGAACAGGCTATTGAACTGTCGAGTCGTAGAATTCCGCTTGAAGCCGTTGTAATCGGAATTGACGGAAAAATACTGGACAAAATGAAGGTAATCGGAGGAGAAGAATTATGAGCGAACTGATTAATAACAGCAGAAACAGAATAGACGAGCTGAAAGCTCTTATTAAAGAAATTCACGAAGGCGTTTCGCCCGAAGAAACAAAAAGCAAGCTGATCGAAAAACTCGGCTCTGTGCCTTACGGCGAAGTCGTTCAGGCAGAAGAAGAGCTGATTAACGAAGGGCTCGATCGGGAGGAAATACTCAAATTTTGCGACCTTCATACGCAGGCGCTCAAGGGAAATCTGGATTCGGAATTTTCCAAACCGATTCCCCCGAACCACCCCGTTGATATATTTATAAAAGAAAACAGAGAAATAGAAAAAGTTATAGACGACATAAAACATATTTTTCACGAAGTCAAAAAAAGACCGGGCGCTCAAGACTCGAACGACTTGCTTAAGGCTCTGCACGAAAAATTTAATCTGTTGATGGATATCGAAAAACATTATCTCAAAAAAGAAAATCTCCTCTTTCCGTATTTGGAAAAACACGAAGTAACAGGTCCTCCGATGGTTATGTGGGGAAAACACGACGAAGTAAGATCTTTCTTAAAATCGTGCTTTCCCCTTTTTGAAAACAATCCGGATGCAAGTGCCGAGGTGGTAAACGGATTTATAGAATTGATGTTCGAGCCGACTGTCAAAGCCATCGAAGAAATGATTTATAAGGAAGAAAAAATTCTTTTCCCGATGTGTATCGATTTGCTGAACGAGATCGAATGGTACGAAATAGCCTCTCAATTCGACGAGGTAGGATATTGTCTTTATTCTCCCGAAGGTAAATGGGAGCCCGGATTTGAAGTTGATAATCAGAAAGTAGGACAGAGCGATAAAGTGAAATTCGAAAACGGCTCGCTCAGCCAGGAAGAACTTGAAGGAATTTTAAATACGATTCCGGTCGACATTACATTCGTCGACAAAGACGACAAAGTCAAATTTTTCTCGCACGGCGGCAATCGTATTTTTCAGCGACCAAAAGCCGTTCTGGGACGCCAGGTTCAATACTGCCATCCGCCTTCGAGCGTTCACATCGTCAATCAAATTCTCGAAGACTTCAAATCGGGCAAGCAAAGTTCGGCAAAATTCTGGATTAATTTCCAGGGCATGTATGTGCATATTGCATACTATGCCGTAAGAAATTCCAAAGGCGAATATCTCGGCGCTCTCGAAGTAACTCAGGATATTAACGAATACAAAAAACTTGAAGGCGAAAGGAGAATTTTGCAATATGACAACTGAAAAATGCGACATTACACCGAATACGATTGTCGGCGATTTACTCCGCGACTATCCTGAATTGGAAGATAAATTAATCGAAATAGCGCCGGTGTTTTCCAAATTGAAAAATCCCGTACTCAGAAAAACCGTGGCTAAAGTCGCCACACTGAAACAAGCGGCGCAAATAGCCGGTATGCCGGTGGCTATGCTTATAAATAAACTGAGATCGGAAGTTAATATGGGCCAGATTGATATCGAGCATGATAAAGAAGAAATAAAAGAAAAGCCGGACTGGGTATCGGAAGGCAAAATTGTAAACGAATACGACGCATCGATCGATATCGAAAACGGACTACACCCCGCAGCCAAAGTTACCCGGGAAATATTGTCTCTAAATGAAAACGATATTTATTTGTTGATTACGCCATTTTTGCCCGCTCCGCTTATAAAAATCATAGAAGACAAAGGATATAAAACATACAGCGAACAGATTGATAATCAGACGTGGCACACGTATATTGTCAGAAAATAATCCGGTCAAAAGAGAATGCCGTTTCTCTTAATATAAATAACACAGATTAAATCCGGAGGATGAATGAAAAGAGTCGTTACAATTATCTGCATTATTCTCGTATGCGCATTGACGTTAAAGGCGCAGGAGAATAAGTGTATCGAGTGCCATTACAAGGAAACGCCCAACATTGTTTCCGACTGGCAGCTCAGTAAACATGCGGAAAACGACATTGACTGCTCCGTATGTCACGGCGACGAGCATATGTCGGCTGCCGACGTCGCAAAGGTTAAATTACCCACCCCGGAAACATGCGCAATGTGTCACGAAACCCAGGTGAGTCAATTCAAAAAAGGGAAACATGCAATTGCCTGGGCGGCAATGAAAGCGATGCCCACGGCGCACATGCAGCCGATGGCGTTGATGGAAGGTCTAAAAGGATGCGGCGGCTGTCATAAAGTAGGCGTCAAATCCGAAGACGAGATTCAAAAATTGAAAGCCGACGGTTCGGTGTTCGGACATGCGTCGTGCGACGTTTGCCATAAGCGCCATACGTTCAGCAAAAAAGAGGCGCAACAACCTCAGGCATGTCAAACCTGCCATCAGGGTTTCGACCATCCGCAATGGGAAATGTATTCCGGCTCCAAGCACGGCGTTCGTTATCTCTTGAAACAAAACGGCGTATTGGCAGAAAACAGCGCGGCTCCCACTTGCCAGACATGTCACATGCCTGAAGGAAATCACGAAGTTAGAACGGCGTGGGGATTTCTGGCAGTGCGTCTTCCTATGCCCGAAGACAAACAATGGGCTGAGGACCGCGTAACGATTCTGAAGGCGCTCGGAGTTCTCGATCCCGACGGCAAACCGACTCAACTGCTCGACGTTGTCAAAGCCGCCGACGTCGCCAGACTAACGCAGGAAGATTGGCAGAGAGAAAGGGACAAGATGATTAACGTCTGCTCGCAGTGCCATTCGGAAAATTACGTTAAAGCCGAACTCAAAAAAGGCGACGATATGATCAAAAATGCCGACCGGCTGATGGCCGAGGCTATCAATGTCGTGGCTGATCTTTATAAGGACGGCATTATCAAAAAGCCGGAAAGCTACCCCGCTGCCTATCCGATGCTGCTTACATTTCACGACGCTCCCACGGTTATCGAACAGAAATTGTTCGTTATGTTCCTCGAGCACAGAATGAGAACATTCCAGGGCACATTCCACAATAATCCCGATTATGCGCTCTGGTACGGCTGGAGCGAAATGCAGCGAGACCTCTCGGAAATAAAAGAGCTTGCCCATCAAATGAGATTGAATCAAAAGGCAAATCATTAATCTCTGCGATTTCCTTAATGCGCGCAGGTTACGTTTAATGCGTAATCTGCGCGCTTCTTCTATCCATCGATAAATTATTTCGCTGAAATGATATAATAAATCTTTATTTTTGTAATTATATTTTTATCGATTCGGGTATTTAATGCGGGAAACCAGACCTTTAAAAGTTGCTTTCGTTTCGAGCGAAGTTTATCCGTATGCGAAGACGGGCGGTTTAGCCGACGTGTCGGGTTCGTTGCCGGCCGAATTGTCGTCGCTGGGAAACGAAGTAAAAGTGTTCATGCCGAAATACAATACTTTCGGAGAACTCGAACACGGTTTGAAATACAGATGGGATATCGGCGAAATTCCGGTGCGCGTTGCCGGAAGAGTCGTTCCGGTTCACGTCCATACTGCAATGCTGCCGAATAACAATCCGGACGAAGAATCGAATGTGGAAGTCTACTTTGTCGACTGTCCTCAATATTTTCACCGTTTCCGTCTTTATACCAACGATCCCGACGAAGACGAACGATTTATCCTTTTTATGAAGGGCGTTATCGAAATTCTGCAAAGACTCCAGTGGGCTCCGGATATAATCCATTGCAACGATTGGCAAACCGCGCTCATTCCTTTGCTGTTAAAGGATAATTACGGCTGGGACAGATTGTTTCATAATACGGCGACGGTATTTACAATTCACAATATTGCGTATCAGGGACGCTTTCCTAAATCCTCCTTTGCCAAAGCCGAAATAAGAGAAGAATATTATTTGCACGGCGGTATCGGCGAATACCAGGGCGGGGTAAATTTTTTGAAGACCGCAATTTATACGGCTAATGTAATCAATACGGTTAGCGAAAATTACGCGCGCGAACTCCTTACTCAGGAATACGGAGAGGGAATGCACGAATACCTCAGCCATAGAATAAACGACTTTTACGGAATATTAAACGGCGTCGACTATAACGTATGGAATCCCGAAACGGATAAGTATATTCCTTACAATTACTCGATCGATAATTTGAACGACAAAAGGAAAAATAAAGAATATCTTCTGGAACATTTTAAATTGTCAGTCGACGACAAACCTTTGATCGGGATAATTTCCCGGATGGTCGACCAAAAGGGTTTCGATATAATGGCGTATGTTATTAACGATCTGATGAATCTGGACGTCAGGTGGATTGTGCTCGGCAGCGGCGAAAAAAAATACGAAGATATGTTTTATTACCTGGCGGGAAAATATCGCGACAGGATTGCTGTTTATATCGGCTATAATAACGAGCTGGCTCATTTGATCGAAGCCGGGGCGGACATATTCCTTATGCCTTCGAAATTCGAACCGTGCGGATTAAATCAAATCTATTCCATGAAATACGGAACGGTTCCGGTCGTAAGAAAAACCGGCGGTCTGGCGGATACTGTTTTGGACTGGAACGAATATCTCGCACAAGGCAAAGAAACAGGTACGGGTTATTCTTTCTGGGATTACAACGGACATGCGCTGCTTCATTCGGTTCAGCGCGCTATTCACGATTATTATTTGAAAGACGTCTGGCGCAAAATTCAAATAAACGGTATGAGCAAAGATTACTCCTGGCGACGGTCAGCCGAAAAGTATGTGGACCTTTATAAAAAGGCGCTTGTAAACAATTCGAATACTTGAACTAATACTGCGTTAACACGGTTTAGAATGTCATGAAATTTACACAAATGATTTTATTCTTCGGAATCGTTTTTGCCGTTTACGGCATAATAAATTACTACATAATAAGAAGACTGCTTTCGGTTGTGCCCGAACAATACAAGGGGATTGCGCTTGTCGTATCATTGTTCGTTGTTCTCTCTTATTTTGTCGGCAGGGTTCTCGAAAACTACTGGATTTCTTACCTTAGCGATTTTCTCGTTTGGGTCGGTTCGTTCTGGATTGCCATAATGTTTTATTCTTTCCTCGCTCTTTTGCTCGTCGATCTTATTAGACTAATCAATTGGGCGATTCCGTTTTTGCCAGAAGTTCTTTTTAAAAATCCTTTGAAAACAAAACAATACGTCGCGCTGATAGTTTCCGTATTCGTGATTATAATGGTTGGCGGCGGGCATATTACCACGCGTATGATTCAGATTAAAAAATATAATTTGCATATCAATAAAAATGCAAAGCATCTGAAATCGCTCAACATTGTTATGGCGTCCGATTTACACCTCGGCACAATCAACGGCAGTAAATTTGCATATAAAGTAGTAGACAGAATCAATAAACTTAATCCCGACATAATCTTGTTGGCAGGCGATATAATAGACGAAGATATTGAACCCGTCCTGAAAGATAACATGGGCGACGCTCTGGTCAGGTTAAAAGCAAAATACGGCGTCTACGGAATAACCGGCAACCACGAGTATATCGGCGGAGTAAACAAAGCGGTCGAATATCTGGATAACCATAACATCAAAATGATCAGAGACGGTTATGCGCTGATCGACGGCAGCTTTTACGTGGTGGGACGCGACGACAGAGCAAGCAGCCGTTTCTCCGATTACAAAAGAAAAAGTCTGGAAGAAATTATGTCGGACGTAGATAAATCTCTGCCTGTTATTATGATGGATCATCAACCGTTTAATCTGGAGGAGGCTCAGAATAACGGCGTCGATTTACAATTGTCGGGGCATACTCACAACGGTCAGCTCTGGCCATTGAATTATATCTTGAAAAAGATCTACGAGTTGCCGTGGGGTTATAAAATGAAGGGCAATACGCACTATTATGTTTCCTGCGGCGTGGGCGGATGGGGTCCGCCTGTAAGAACGGGCAGCGCTCCCGAAATTGTTCAAATAGAACTGAACTTTACGGGCGACTGATATCCGTCAGTCAACTTGATAAAGATAGTTGGGCAGTTTAATTACATAACCGGAATAACCGCCTTCGAAGTCGCTCTTCTGATCGCCGATATTTGCAATAATACGGTAACCTTTTTCAGCGAGCTCTTTTCTTATTCTGCTCTTAAATTCGGAAGCGGACACATTCAGTTCGTTGTCGTTTCTGATAATTAACGTATCGTATTCCGTATAACCCGCCGAGCGCAAATTTTTTACCGTCGCTTGATAAGTTTCCTCGTGCCGCCCGGAAAGAAAAATTATCCGAATCTTTTTCGAACGGAGATAATCGTAAAATCTTTTTACTTCTTTGTTCGGCGGCGCTTCGGCGCGATTTACCCATTTATTCCACTCGTCGAGTATGAATCCGAAGCCGATCGACTTTATATAACGGTAATTGTCGAGAGCTGTTTCGTCGATGTCGAATACCACTGCATTGCTGTCGTACGGGTCGATCGTTTCAATAAATTCGACTGCCTCGTCGATTAATTTTTTGCAATCCTTCTCATACGTCCCGTAATCGTAATACTCCGCTACGGCTTTTTTTGCTTTGTCGAGATTAACCAACTCCGGCTGGCAGGCAACGAAGAAGAAAATCAACGATATTTTGAGAATTCCGTATTTCATAAAATGGTATGCCGGCTGTATTTCAGCCGGCGTCGATTATAAGATATATTTACTCAAATCCCTGTTTGTTACAATTTTCTCTAATTTTTTGTTTACCATTTCGCCGTCTATTTCGATTGCGCTATCGGGCATTTTATCCGGCACGTCGAACAAAATATCTTCGAGCAAAGTAGTGAGAATTGTGTGGAGTCTGCGGGCGCCGATATTTTCCACCTGTTCGTTTACTATGGCGGCTGTTTTGGCGATTTCTTTGATTGCTTCGTTGTTGAAATTAATAGTAACGCCTTCGGTTTGAAGTAATGCTGTGTATTGTTTGAGAAGCGCATTCTCCGGTATAGTGAGAATCTTAATAAAATCTTCTTCGGTAAGGCTTTTTAATTCGACGCGAATCGGAAAGCGGCCCTGAAGTTCTGGAATCAAATCCGAAGGTTTGGAAACATGAAAAGCTCCCGAGGCGATGAAAAGAATATGGTCGGTTTTTACGGGACCGTATTTTGTATTCACAGTAGAGCCTTCTACGATAGGCAATAAATCTCTTTGAACGCCTTCGCGCGAAACGTCCGGTCCGTGCTGGCTTTTGGCTCCGGCAATTTTATCTATTTCGTCGATAAATACAATGCCGGATTCCTGCACTCGCTGTACTGCTTCTCTCTGAACTGCGTCCATATCGATTAACTTTTCGGCTTCTTCCTGAGCCAAAATTTTACGCGCTTCTTTGATAGTTGTTTTTCTCTTCTTTTTCTTTTTGGGAATCATGCTGCTGAGCATATCCTGTATGTTCGAAGTCATGTCGTCCATTCCCATCGGACCGAGCACCTGCATTCCGAAAGCGGGAGCTGTAATGTCGAATTCGATCATACGGTCGTCGAGCTCTCCGTTCCGAAGTTTTTCGCGCATCCATTCGCGTGTTTTTTCGTTTTGAATTTCTTCGGACAAACTTTCGTCGTCGGTTTTCGAAGGACGTCTCAAAGGCGGAATAAGCTGATCGAGGATTCTTTCTTCGGCAAGCTTTTCCGCTTTATCCCGAACTTCGGCAGTCTTTTCGGCTCTTACCATACTTACGGCAATTTCCGTTAAATCCCGTATCATCGATTCAACGTCTCTGCCGACGTATCCGACTTCGGTAAACTTAGAAGCCTCTACTTTAACGAAAGGGGCGTTGGCAAGTTTTGCGAGCCTGCGGGCTATCTCGGTTTTGCCTACGCCGGTCGGTCCGATCAGGATAATATTATTCGGCATTATTTCTTCGCGCATTTTTTCTTCTACCTGTTGACGGCGCCATCTGTTGCGCAATGCAATGGCGACTGCGCGTTTTGCGTCGTCCTGACCGATTATAAATTTATCGAGTTCTTTTACGATTTGAGAAGGCGTAAGTTGGTGCATGTTGTTGTTCATAATTTAAAACCTCATTTGTCTATTTCTTCTATGGTAATTTTATCGTTAGTATAAATACATATTTCCGCCGCTGTATTTAACGCTTCTTGAACAATCTCTTTAGCCGATAAGTTGCTGTGTTTTTTTAGCATTTTAGCCGCTGCCAGGGCGTACATTCCGCCGCTGCCGATTGCCACGATATTGTCTTCCGGTTCGATAACGTCGCCGGTTCCCGAAACGATGAAAGCCTTTTCGTTCGATATGATTGCCAGCATCGCTTCGAGGCGTCTTAAATATTTGTCGGTTCTCCAGTCTTTTGCCAGCTCGACCACGGCTCTTTCGATATTTCCTCTGTATGCTTCGAGCTTTTCTTCAAAACGATTTAAGAGAGTAAAAGCGTCGGCTGTCGAACCTGCAAATCCGCACAAGACCTTTCCGTCTAAAAGTTTGCGTATCTTTTTCGAATTGTGTTTCATAACGGTATTGCCCAATGTAACCTGACCGTCGCCGCCGAGCGCGGCTTTGCCGTCTTTAATTACGCCGAGTATTGTCGTTGATCTTACTTTCATATAAACTCCTTTTAAATTCCTTTTTTAATCTTCCATGGGAAAATTCGAGGCGTATTTTTTATATATTCCTCATATTCTTTTCCGTATTTTTCTTTCAGCCTTTCTTCTTCGAATATCGAACCGATATAAAAATAAATAACGACGCATATGAACGTTACAAAATAAAACAAATCCATTGCCGGACGGAATCCGAGAAACAGTATTGTAAAAAGATAGATCGGATGCCGTATGTATTTATATATTCCGCCGGTAATCAACGGCTGCTTTTCGTCAAGGTCGTTTTCATCATAACCGCCTTTAAGATACCTGACGATCTGACGTATTCCCGCGAATTCGAGCAAGTCGATCGGTTTTGCCGATATGATAATTCCCAGAAAAGAAAGAACCTGAAACACAAATGTAATAATATCATAGGGATAATGTAAGTCGTAGACCGTTATGCCCGGTTTGGGAGCGATTAAATAGAACAAAAGGAAAAAGATAATCGAAGTAACATTGTAAAAAAAACGATAGAATGCAATGGCTCCGCCGAGCTTCTCTTTTAGAGCGAGTTTTATCTTTTTTGACGCGAGCAACGTGTGTGTAATAGCAAATATCGAGAAAAGTCCGACGATGCCAATAATGTCGAATAAAATCATATTATTTTTTTACGCAGACGCGCTACCGGAATTTTCAACTGTTCTCTGTATTTGGCAACGGTTCTCCGGGCAATGTGTATCCCTTTTTCTTGAAGAATGCTTGCTATTTTGTCGTCGCTGTACGGTTTGTCTTTCGGCTCGTTTTCGCAAATTTCTTTTATCAATTCTTTTATGTGCTTGTTCGATATTTCGTTGCCGTCGTCCGTGGAAAGTCCTTCGCTGAAGAAATATTTCAATTCGTGAATGCCCTGGGGGCTTTGCACGTATTTGCCGTTTACCACTCTGCTTATCGTGGAAATGTCCATTCCTATTTCGTCGGCAATGTCTTTATAAATCATCGGCTTGAGATATTTAGGCCCGTTTTCGAAAAACTCGTATTGTTTTTCTAAAATTGCCTGCATTATTTTCATGAGAGTTTGCCTGCGCTGCTGCAGCGATGCGATAAACCATTTTGCCGATTCGAATTTTTCTCTCAGAAACTTGTGGGCTTCCTTTTCTCGTTTCGGTATTTTCCTCTTTCGCTTGTTGTTTTCCAGCATTTCAAGGTACGTCTTGCTTATCGTAACCGAAGGAACGGCTCTGTCGTTGAGTGTGACGATATAATTGTCGTCCACTTTTTCGATAATGAAATCGGGCGTGATCTGGTTGATCTGCTCCGAGTCGATATTTCCTTCGCCGGGCTTGGGATTTAATTTTTGGATAATAGCCAGCGCCGATTTAAGAGTGTCGGTTGAGAGATTCAGGTTTTTCTGAATAATGTCAAAGCGTTTGTTGATAAAATCTTCGAAATGCTCGCTCAGAATTTTTTCCGCTATGTATGAATAATACGGGTCGTAAGACGAGTTGCGTATTTGAATTAGCAGGCATTCCTGGAGATTGCGAGCCGCAATGCCGACGGGCTCCAAAGTCTGTATTTTCTTCAGGACTTTTTCTGCGTCTTCCAGGCTCACTTCGATGCCCTCGAAAAGTTTCAGGTCTTTTACCAATTTTTCGAGGTCTTCTTTGAAGTAACCGTCTTTGTCGAGCGCGCCGATAATATTCTCGCCCAGAATCATTTCTTCTTCCGTCAGATCGAGCATATGCAGCTGGTCGATCAAATTGTCGCGCATCGATTTTCGCTGCATGGCTACGGGATAAACTTTTTCCTCGTCGTTGTTTTTATTGAGGCGTTCGAATTCTTGTTCGTACTCGGAATCGTTCATAAAGTCTTCCAAGTCGAACTCGTCTTCCGAGTTGTCAAACTGTTCTTCTTCCTCTTCGTCCGAGTCATTATCTTTTTCGGGTTCTTCTTCCAACTGTTCGAGTTCCATCTCGTCTTCGAGAGTTTCTTCGAGTATCGGATTGAGTTCGAGCTCGGTTTTGATTCTTTGCTCGAGCGCAAGAGTGTTCAATTGAAGCAGTTTCTGATATTGTATTTGCTGGGGCGATAATTTTTGCTGCAATGACATTTTTTGTTGCAACGATAACATAGTCTTTCTACTCCGTTACTTTTTTAAATTTTGCTAACCAGTCGCTGCCGAAAACCCGAGCAAGAGCTTCGCGGCAAAACTCTATTATTGTTGTCGATGTTTCTTTCCCTTTGGTCAATGCGGGAAGACATTCCTCGTACTTTTCGTATCGAAGCACGGGACCCCCGAAATTGGAAATTCTGATCGGAAACAGATGGCACGAAACCGGTTTGACAAAGTCGATTTTTCCTGCTTTGTAAGCTCTTTCGATGCCGCAAAGAGCAATATCGTTTTCGTGGACCACAAACACGCAAGCTCTGTCGTTCAAGCTTCTGGTCATAAATTCGCCGTGCTCCTGAAACCAGAATCCTTCCCGATCTATCGCCTCGATATGTTCGGGAGGGAGAAATTCTTTAATAATTTCGAGGTTTTTGCCAATGATCTCAATTTCTTCTTCCAGAAGAGGCGCTCCGTATTTGCTTTCCATCGTACAACATGCGCCTTTGCATTTGTTCAAATCGCATGTGAATTTCGTTTCGATTATCTCTTTGTTTATAATAACGTTGTCTATTTCGATTAAGCGATTGTTCATAATATTGGAATAATTTTTGTGGCAAGATACAAATTTTTGTTCATTCAGTAAATTGCGGCGCTCTTTTTTTGCGCGGGTAAGATTAATTGCCGGGTTCGAATATATATCCCGCGCCGCGCACGCTTTTGAAGTAAACCGGATTTTCGGGGTCGGGTTCGAAATATTTTCTCAATCGCGAAATGAAAATGTCTACCGTCCGGGTCTCGACGTCGGAATTCAGATTCCAGACATTTTCGAGAAGCTCTTTTCTCGAAATTATTCTCGAGCTGTTTTCCGCCAGGTATTTTAATAACATTGCTTCTTTGGGAGTAAGTCTGAATGTTTTTTCGCCGGCGGCGCATTCGAGATTTATAAAATTGACCCTGTTGTCGCCGAATCGAAAAGTTTCGCCCGTCTTTTCCAGATTTTTATACCACGATTTTCTTCTCAACATTCTTTCTATTCTCAGCAGCAATTCTTTTAAATTAAACGGCTTGACCACATAATCGTCGGCTCCGTAATCGAGTCCTTTTATTTTATCCTCATTTGAAGAGCGCGCGGTAAGAATCAAAACCGGCATTTGGACGTCTCTGCTGCGAATCAATTTCGTAATTTCAAAACCGTCGTGATAAGGAAGCATTAAATCGACAATAATCAGATCGTAATTTCCCGTGTTAATTTTTTCAATTCCCTCCCTGCCGTTTTTAGCCCAGTCAACAATATATCCTTCCTCGCTTAAATTGTATTCGAGGCCTATTGCCAGAGATTCTTCGTCTTCGATTAATAAAATTCGTTTGCCTTTTAATTCATCGGGCGCCGTCATTGTTTATTTATCCCTTGTTTTTTAAAGCCGGAAGTTCAATTCTAAAAGTAGAGCCTTTGTTCAAACCATTGCTGTGTACGCTTATGGAGCCTTTATGCTGTTTTATGATTTCCTTTGTCCAATATAAACCCAAACCGGTTCCTTTTACGTTCGGCATGTTAACCGAATCGATCCGGAAAAATTTATTGAATATTTTTTTCTGATATTGCTGGGGAATGCCAATTCCGTTGTCGCTTATGTCGATAATTATTTTTTTTCTGTTGTCTTTAACGGAAACGTTGATAGTGGGAGCTTCCTTAGAATACTTCAAAGCGTTGCTGATCAAATTGTCGATGACTATCTGCAAAGCTTTTTTATCGGCCGAGCAATATGAAACCGAAGAGCATTCATAACTTACTACGCCTTCCGGAACGGATAAATTTAAAATCGATTCGTTTACCAGTTCTTCGAACAGGATGCCGGCTTTGTATTCCCGTCTGTCGTGCACTATCTTTTTTTGTTCCAGTTTGGAAATTTCGAGTATAGTGTTTATCAAATTATCGAGACGTTTGACGTCCTTCATCATTAGCGAAAGAAAATCTTTCCGCTTCTCCTCGCTCACATTCTTGTAGGCCATGGTTTCGAGAAATAGTCTCAACGAAGAGAGCGGCGATTTCAATTCGTGAGTAACCGTGGCAATAAAATTGTCGTATAAATTTGTGAGTTTGTACTGAACCGAAAGATTCCGGAAGAAAATAAACATGACTACCGCAATGCCGACAATAAGAATTATTCCCGCCGTGAAAACAAAAACGTTTGGGGTTTGAATGTCGATTAAAGGAGAAAGTTTTTCGCCTACCTGCTCGAAAACTATGTAATTGGTTACATACCAATAAATCCACAAAGCCAGTAAGCCGAGCCACGCGATTTGTGCTATAACGAAAGCTATAATTATGTAGAGATGAGAATTTGTTCTTTTCATCTTTCGCCGTTGAATTTGCGAATAAATATCGTTGAAATCGTCGAATTATACAATACATAATAAAATAACCCGGAATCCGGATAAACCGTGTCGATTAACTTTTACATTTCTTTTACAGAAAGTCTGTCCGGAAATTATGATAATTATATACGTCAAATAAAACATGATGAAGAACATGAAAATCTTAATGATTTATCCTGAAACGCCGGCGACGTTCTGGAGTTTCAAGGATGCGTTAAAATTCGTATCGAAAAAATCCGCCGAGCCGCCGCTCGGATTAATAACCGTGGCTTCCATGCTTCCTGCGGAATGGGAAAAGAAATTAATCGATTTGAATGTGAGCCGGCTCGAAGACGAGGATATTTTATGGGCGGATTATGTATTTCTGAGCGGAATGAACATTCACACCTCGTCGATAAGAGAAATTATAAGAAAGTGCAATAATCTCGACAGACCTGTTGTTGGAGGCGGTCCGCTTTTTACATTTCAGTATAACGATTTTCCGGGCATCGACCACTTTGTTTTAAACGAAGCCGAACTGACATTGCCGGGTTTTTTACGAGATCTGGCTGAAGGGAAAGCGGAAAAAGTTTATTCGACGAATGAATTTCCCGATCTTAGCGCAACGCCGGCGCCGATGTGGGAATTGCTCGACATGAATAAATATGCGTCCATGAGCATACAATATTCGCGCGGCTGTCCTTATGATTGCGAATTTTGCAGCATCACAGTGTTAAACGGGAGACGCCCGCGCACAAAAGATTGCCGTCAGTTTATAGCGGAACTCGATAAATTATACGAACTCGGATGGCGCGGAGGAGTTTCTATTGTCGACGACAATTTTATCGGAAATAAAAGAGCCTTGAAATCCGAAACTCTGCCCGCAATTATAAAATGGCAGGAGGAAAAAAATTATCCCTTCAATTTTATTACGGAAGTGTCGATTAATCTTGCAGACGACGACGAGCTTATCGACCTGATGGTTAAAGCCGGAATAAACAGCGTTTTTGTGGGAATCGAAACAACCGATCCGGATAGTTTGAACGAATGCGGCAAAAAACAAAACTTAAAAAGAAATCTCGAAATGTCAGTAAAAAAATTAATGAACAGAGGCATGATTGTCTCGGGAGGCTTCATTGTCGGATTCGACAGCGACAAACCGGGGTTTCACAAACGGTACGTCGATTTTATTCAAAACAGCGGAATAGTTTCGGCAATGGTAGGCTTGCTCAATGCGCCCACGGGTACAAAATTGTACAACCGTCTTAAAAAAGAGAAACGCTTAATCGACACATTCAGCGGCAATAATATGGACGGTTTTACTAACATTGTGCCCAGGATGAATTACAAAGAATTAATGAAAGGCTATAGTCAAATTATTAAAAGAATTTATTCGCCGAAAGAATATTATAGCCGCATAAAAACGTTTATAGATACATACACCGTTCCCGGCTGGATGAAAATGAAAATAGGCGCAGGGGAGTTGAAAGCGTTTTTTATGATTTTGTGGAAGTTGGGTCTGCGAGATAAAGGAAAGCGGTATTTCTGGGAAATCTTTTTCTATACCGTAAGGAAATATCCTAAAAAATTCCCGCTCGCCATGACTTTCGCCGTATACGGATATCATTTCAGAAAAATATCCGGAGGTATAACCAATTAATAATTTAGTTTTTTTCTAAATAATATTTTTTATATTTGTAAAGTAAGTTGCATTTCACACCTGAAGTTTTTCACATCGAATTTGCAACATTGGTTCTTCTCTTAAACTATTCGTAGTTTTTTGATGTTATTTAAAAAAGTAAATTAAACCTGATATAAATCAATCAATAAACAAAATAACCCGCATTCAGGAATGCGGTTGGAGGTAAAAATATGTCAATAGCAAAAACAGGTGACAAAGTAAAAGTCCATTATACCGGAACATTAAACGACGGCACTCAATTCGACTCGTCGCACGGCAACGAACCCCTTGAATTTACAATTGGCGAGGGAGCTCTTCTCGGTAAATTCGAAAATGCGGTAGTTGGTCTCGAACCGGGACAATCCGTCGATATTAATATTCCTGCCGACGAGGCTTATGGACAAAGAAGGGAAGATTTGATTATAAAAGTAAATAACTCGAACCTTCCTCCTAATTTGAATCCGGAAGTCGGTATGAAACTTCATATGCAAACAGCCGACAATCAAGTTATTCCTCTTACGATTGTAGAAGTGCTCGAAGACGGAATTATGGTAGACGCAAATCATGAATTAGCGGGGCAGGATCTTAACTTTCATATCGAACTCGTATCAATCGAAGAATAATAAAATCATTTGAATTTACTCCGCGTCGATATGACGCGGAGTATTTTTACCGAAAGGACTTATAAGATTAATCGGTTAACAAACGAGAAATCGCCTTATTTAAAACAACACTCGAATAATCCCGTCGACTGGCATCCATGGTGCGACGAAGCGTTCCGTATTGCTCGGAGGGAAGACAAACCCGTATTTCTTTCAATAGGATATTCAACGTGTCATTGGTGTCATGTGATGGCTCACGAATCGTTCGAAGACGAAGAAGTGGCAGAACTCCTGAATAAGAATTTCATTTCGATTAAAGTGGACAGGGAAGAACGCCCCGATATTGATTCCATTTATATGGCTTCGTGCCAGTTAATTACGGGTAGAGGAGGCTGGCCTCTCTCGATTTTTCTAACGCCCGACGGAAAACCGTTTTATGCCGGCACGTATTTCCCTAAGTATTCATATTACGGACGAATCGGTTTTGTCGATTTGCTGAATCGTATAATCGACTTATGGAATAAAGACAGGAATGTATTGTTGCGGACCTCCGATGAAATTACTGCGGCAATAAACAAACACTTTGAATCTTCCGCTAAAGAAGCTTTTGACGATTCGGTCGTCGATAAAGCGTTCGAAACGCTAAAATTGAATTTCGACCCGGAATACGGCGGTTTCGGCTCCGCCCCCAAATTCCCTTCGCCTCACAATCTTCTGTTTCTTCTCGACCGCAACAATCCCCAGGCGGACGAGATGGTTCAAAAGACTTTAACGGAAATGAGAAAAGGCGGAATATTCGATCAGCTCGGATTCGGATTCCACCGATATTCTACGGACGGAAAATGGTTTTTGCCGCACTTCGAAAAAATGATTTACGATCAGGCTTCGTTAATCGAAGCGTATGCGTACGCTTTTGCAAAAACCGGCGACGCCCTTTATGCGGATACTATTAATGAAATTTATGAATTCATAAAAAACGAAATGACTTCTCATGAAGGAGCCTTTTATTCCGCGCTCGACGCCGACAGCGAAGGGGAAGAAGGAAAATTTTATCTCTGGACTTCGGAGGAAATCAGATCCGTTGCCGGGGACGATTACGAAATCGCAAAGGAGATATTTAACTTTACCGACGAAGGCAATCACCGCAACGAGTCGAACGGAAATTCCACCGGCAAGAATATATTGTTTCTGCGTAAAAGGCCGGATAAACTGTATGAAAAATACGGGCGAAGCAAATACGACTCGATAAGAATAAATTTACTCGAAGCCAGGAAGAAAAGAATTCCTCCAATGAGGGACGAAAAAATACTGACCGATTGGAATGCAATGGTGATTTCGTCTTTGGCTAATGCCGGTTCGATTATCGAAAATGACGATATGGTTGCCTGGGCTGAAAGAGCTTATCAATGCCTGATGAAACATGCTTTTGTCAACGGCGAATTGTACCATTATCCCGAAAATAATATTACGGGGTTTCTCGACGATTATGCATATTTAATAAAAGCGGCTCTCGATCTCTATAGAGCCACATTGAACGAAGAGTATTTGTTTAACGCCTTGGAGTTAAACGATCTGCTTTCCGAAAATTTCGAAGACAAATCGGAAGGCGGTTATTTTTTCAATAAAGCGGGCGCAAATACGATAAGAGTAAAAGACGCTTACGATGGCGCCGTCCCTTCCGGCAATTCGATTCAATTGTCGAATCTGATTGAATTATATTTTATTACGGGAAATAATTCGTACAGGCTGTCGGCTGAAAATTCAATCAAAACTTTTTCCTCCGGGTTAAATAAAAGTTCGATAGGTTATACGTATTTTTTGCGCGGCATTAAGAAATTATATTCGGAAGATACGTCCCTTTTGCTGATTGCCGGCAAGAAACCCGGACGCGAGTTTCTGTCCCGGTTAAGAAAAAATTCTAATCTCTATTATCTTCACGTCGCCGAAAATAACGTTGAGAGATTGATCAAAAGAGCGCCCTGGATTGAAAACTATAAACTCGATTCGGAGAAGACCGTCTATTATCTTTGCAGAGATTTTACCTGCGGTATTCCTACGGAAAAACAAGAAGAGATATTATCGGCTTTGACCCCAAAAAAATAAGGTTTTTTAAGAAAATCTGTTGAAACTGTCACGAACGATTCTTATAATAAAATCCAAAATTTTGAGATTTTACAAGTGCAATCGAGCAGTTCCCACATAACGACCCTTCATAATAATTTGCCGACTACCCCGCGCGGCAAAAACAGAGAACTGCATACAAAAACGACGTCCACGCAAACGCATGTCACGACGTGCTGATTTTCAGCGCTCAGTCCCAGCTTTTTCATTAATTAATTTAAGCAGGTAAATGAGTATGACAATATTAAAATTCGGCGGATCAAGTGTAGGTAATTCGGAAAGAATTAACGGCGTAATCGATATTCTTTCGAAGTATTATTTAAATAACGGAAAAAAATTTGCCGTTGTTTTCTCGGCGTTTCAGGGCGTTACCGACAAGCTGATTGAAATTGCCCGTAAAGCCGACTGCAGAGACAATTCCTACAAGGAAGAATTCGATTACCTGGTCGAACGGCATTTGAAAATTGCAGCCGACTTGAATCGAAACGAAGACTTACCCGGCATTGAAAAATTGCTCGGCAGTCTGTTTGACGAATTGAAAGAAATTCTGCACGGCGCTTATCTCGTGCGGGAAGTCTCTCCCAAAACTCTCGACTTTATTCAAAGCTTCGGAGAAAAATTATCCTGCACAATAATCTCTTACACGATGCAAAAGAGAGGGATAGATTGCGAGTATCTGGACGCCAGCAAATTGATAAAAACCGACGACAATTTCGGCAATGCAAAAGTAAACGAAAAGGCGACCTACAATAAGATCAAAAGATATTTTTCGAGGCGCAAAAAATTGCAAATCATTACCGGCTTCATTGCCTCGACTTCCGACAACGAAATTACCACGCTCGGACGCGGCGGTTCGGATTATACGGCGTCGATTTTCGGGGCGGCATTGAACGCTAAGAAAATAGAAATCTGGACCGACGTCGACGGTATTCTTACCGCCGACCCGCGTAAGGTTAAAAACGCATTCCCATTGCCCAGCGTCACTTACGAAGAAGCCATGGAATTGTCGCATTTCGGCGCAAAAGTTATTTATCCTCCCACTCTTTTACCAGCTCTGAAAAAGAATATCGAAATTGTAATCAAAAACACTTTCAATCCGGAATTTCCGGGCACAAGAATTATCAAGCGTGAACAGAGTTCCGACATGACAGTCAAAGGAATTTCTTCGATAGATAACGTTACATTGCTCGGCATATCGGGCGGCGGCATGGTAGGAGTAACCGGAATAGCGGGAAGATTATTTACGGCTCTGGCTCGCTATAATGTTAATATAATTTTGATTTCCCAGGCTTCGTCGGAGCATTCGGTTTGCATTGCCATTCCTCCTGCGATGGGAAAGATTTCGGCCAAAGCGATCGAAGAGGAATTCAAACTCGAAATCATGGAAGGCAAAATAAGCCGCGTTTCGCTCGAAGAAAATCTATCGGTTATAGCGGTCGTAGGAGAAAATATGAGACGAACTCCGGGCATTGCGGGAAGGGTTTTTCAGGCGCTCGGCAGAAACAATATTAATATTGTTGCCATTGCCCAGGGCTCGTCGGAATTGAATATATCGCTCATTATCGACAGAAAAGATATAACGAAAGCCCTTAACGTGCTTCACAACAGTTTATTAAAAACAAGAAAACGGTGAAAAGATGAAAGAAAGCAAAATACCCGTAGCCGTATTGGGAGCGACCGGCAGCGTCGGTCAAAGATTTGTCGAATTGCTTGCCAATCATCCCTGGTTTGAAGTCGTTGAATTATGCGCATCCGACAGATCCGCGGGAAAAAAATATAAAGACGCGGTCAACTGGATTATGGCTACTCCGATTCCTCCCCAATTCGAAAACATGATAGTAAAGAAATGCGAGACCGGTTTGATGGCGCGCGTGCTTTTTTCGGGACTCGATTCTTCGGTTGCGGGCGATATCGAAAAAATGTACGCCGAAGACGGATGTATTGTGATTTCAAACGCGCGCAATCACCGTTTCGACAAAGACGTTCCGTTGATTATACCCGAAATTAATTACGAACACTTAGAACTTATTAAATTCCAAAAATATAAAGGAGCGATTGTAACAAATCCGAATTGCTCTACAATCGGAATGGCGCTGGCTCTTAAACCTCTGATGGATAATTTCGGAATTGAAACGGTGAATGTGACTACGTTGCAGGCTATTTCGGGCGCGGGTTATCCCGGATTGTCGGGGCTGGACATTATGGATAATGTAGTGCCGTATATCGGCGGAGAAGAAGAAAAAATGGAAACGGAGCCTCTGAAAATATTCGGTAAGTTGAAAGACGATTCGATTGAATACGCCGATATTAAAATAAGCGCTCAATGCAATCGGGTCGCCGTTCTTGACGGTCATACGGAAAATATTCAGATTAAATTGAAAACCAAGGCGGAGCCGAAAGATATAATTGAAGCCTGGAATAATTTCAGATCTGCGCCTCAGGAATTGAATCTGCCTTCGGCTCCTGAAAAACCGATAGTCTATTTAGAGCAGGCAAATTATCCTCAGCCGAGAATTCATCGCAACCTTGGCGGAGGAATGTCGATTTCGGTAGGCAGACTCCGGGAATGTTCCCTCTTCGATTATAAATTCGTAGCGCTGTCGCATAATACAATCAGAGGCGCGGCAGGGGGAACGATCTTGATTGCCGAATTAATGAAAGCAAAAGGGTATTTCGATGAGCTCTAAATCGATTAAAGTATTTGCGCCGGCTTCGGTTTCCAATGTCGGACCCGGATTCGACATGATGGGATTTGCCCTTCACACTCCCGGCGACGAAGTAACTGTAAAATTAACCGACCGCAAAGAAATTCGTATCGTTAAGATATCCGGCGACAACGGCTATCTCCCTTATGAAATTGAAAAGAATACTACTACCGGCGCCATGCTGTCTTTATTAAAGAAATACAGAATTAATGCCGGCATGGATGTATTCATACACAAAAAGATGGGAATCGGAAGCGGTTTGGGATCGAGCGCAGCGAGCGCCGTAGCCGGCGTGTTTGCTCTCAATGAACTTCTCGAATTGAGATTGTCCCGTTATGAACTTTTGGAACACGCGCTTAAAGGAGAATTTATTGCCAGCAGAAGCATTCATGCGGATAACGTTGCTCCATGTCTCTACGGCGGATTCGTATTGATTCGCAGTTATAATCCGATTGACATTATTAAAATCGATTATCCGGACGATCTCTATTGTTCGATTGTCTATCCAAATATAGAAATAAAAACCAGCGAAGCCCGTAAACTTATAAGTAAGAATGTAAGTATGAAAAAAGCGATTGCGCAGGCGGGCAATGCTTCGGCTTTGATTGCGGGTTTGATTACAGCCGACTACGATTTAATCGGCAGATCGATAGTCGATTACTTTGCCGAGCCGAAACGCGCCGCTTTAATTCCCTGTTACGACGACGTGAGAAACGCCGCTCTGGAAAAAGGGGCGATTAATTGTAACATAACAGGCTCCGGTCCTTCGATGTTTGCATTTTCCAGAAGCGAATCCGACGCGCGCTCTATTGCGCGAGCTATGTTGAAAGCCGTTAAATCCGCAGGCTTCGACGGCAAAACTTATGTGTCTAAAATTAATAAAAAAGGCCCGGTGGTTTTAAAATGAAATTCTACAGCGCTAACGACAAAAAAAACATTGTTGATTTCGAAACGGCTGTAATGGAAGGATTGGCAAAAGACGGAGGCCTTTTTATGCCCGTCGAAATTCCTTCCTTGCAAAAAGAAATAATCGACTCGATTGAAAATTTCGAATTTGGGGAAATTGCTTTCAGAATTACGAAAAAATTCGCCGGCGAAGAAATAGGCGAAAGCGACCTGTCGGATATTATTCGGGAGGCTATAAATTTTCCGGCTCCGCTTGTTAATCTGAAAGACGATTTAATGATACTCGAACTCTTTCACGGACCGACGCTTGCTTTTAAGGATTTCGGAGCGCGGTTTATGGCTAAAACAATGGGATATTTTGTAAAGAAAAAAGAGAGCAGTCTGAATATTCTGGTGGCCACTTCAGGAGATACGGGCAGCGCCGTTGCCTACGGATTTTATGAAACGCCCGGTATTAATGTTTATATTCTTTATCCCAAAGGGAAGGTCAGTCTGATCCAGGAAAAACAACTGACAACGCTCGATAAAAACATAACCGCGCTCGAAATCGACGGCACGTTCGACGACTGCCAGAGATTGGTAAAAAGCGCCTTTGTCGACGAGGAACTTAATTCGAAACTGAATCTTACTTCCGCAAATTCGATTAATATCGCGCGATTGCTGCCTCAATCGTTTTATTATTTCGAAGCCTACAAACAAATTCGGGATAAATCGATTCATTCGGTCTTCTCGGTGCCTTCGGGCAATCTCGGCAATCTTACCGCCGGTTTAATTGCAAAAAAGATGGGGCTCCCGATAACAAAATTTATCGGCGCGGTCAACAGCAATCATGTCTTTGCCGATTTTGTCAACAGCGGAATATTTAAACCGCATCCCTCGGTTCAAACTCTTTCGAATGCAATGGACGTCGGGAACCCGAGCAACCTGGCGCGCATACGGGAGTTGTACGGCGACAGACTTTCCGATATTCAACGGGATATTCACTCGAAATCGTACGACGACGCCCAAACGCGTAGAGGCATAAGGGAAGTTTACGAAAAATACGGTTACGTCATCGACCCGCACGGAGCAGTCGGGTATATGGCAGTAAGGGATTACGAAACGGTTAGCGCCGCCGCAAAATATAACAAAGTGATTCTGGAAACCGCGCACCCGGCTAAATTCAAAGATGTTATTGAAGACGAACTCGGAATTGAAATTGAAGTTCCGGAACGATTGGCTGCCTGTCTCAATAAGCAAAAGAAAAGCGTTCAACTGAGCTCCGATTACGAAGATCTGAAAGAATTTCTGCTCGGCGCCGTTTAGTTTAATACGTAAAATTGCGATTGATTAAAGCTGTCGAACCAGGGTATTAAGTCGATAATTGCCGGTATTGCGCTTGTATAATGAGTTCCGTTGGGAATTATTATCAATTCGACGTCCGCGCCGCGCGTAGTAAAATAATCGTATGCCATATACGAATTTTCAACCGGAACAAAGTCGTCTTTATTGCCGTGATAAAGTCGCATTGGGGCTGAAGGAGTCCAATTAATCAAACTGTTTTCTTTTAGTCTCGGCAAAAGTCTTTTCTCGGTTTTGTTTCGTATCGAAGTCAAAAATTCCGGCGCCAACAACGCTTTAAGGTCGGTCGGCAGAGATTCGTTAATTTTTCCGGTGTTTTTTGAACCGTCAAAAAGTTGGGGTATTGCAGAGGCGTAAGGTTCGTTGAAGAAGTAATTCAAATCGTTCCAATTGTAAATTTTCGAATAAGCGTAAATGAGATAAGCCAAAAAAGCCGGCTGCGGATAGTTGTCGTTTTCGAGAATTTTTCCCGCGGTTAGTTCCAGATCGTATGCGCCCGCCATAGGAGCGGAAGCGGTAATATTAAATTCGTGTTTATAGTTAAGTTCAATTTCTTTTTGAGCCGCCATAGTCACATATCCGCCCTCGGAATATCCGGCTAAAAAAAGTTTACCGTTAAGTTTTAGATTGCGGATGTTTGCGAATTCTTTTGCGGCGCGCAAAAAATCGATAACCGTATTTGCAGAAGTTTTATAGTGGTGGTAAGGATGCGCCGTTTCCGAAATGCCGAGTCCTAGATAGTCGGGTTCGCAGGCGTAATAGCCGAGCGCCGCGGCTATCAATCCTTCGAAAGCAAACAAGGGGTTTATCGAACCGACCCGATTGCGGTTTGCCTGTGTTCCGTGCTGTATGCTTATTGTCGATAAATTATTTGCGCCGACGGGAATAAATACAACCCCGGACGCCAATTCGATTTTATTGTCGTAACCGACTGTATTGTAAATTAATTTATAGACTTCAACGCCGTGAATTATTTTTCCGGCGGTAATTTTCGAAATGCTTACGTTGTCGTATTCGGCTGCAAGCGTCTTTAGGAGTCCGGAATCGTACGAGGCGACTTTTTCATAATCGATAATTTTACCGAGTTCGGATTCCAAGGGCGCGATAACGTCGCTGCTCCTTTCGCATCCGATCATTAAAATGATCAGCAAAAAATATGTTAGATTTCTTTTCACTAAATATTAATCCAATATGAAAATTTAATAAGAAAAATATCGTCTCCGGTCGACCGCCATAAACTTTTTATATCTCTCGATAAGTCGAAATTACCCGCATAATCGTAGTTTGTCTGATTATGAGACCACACGAAATAAAATACGGAGCCGGGAACAAACTCCCATCTGAGAACCGCGTTGCCCCTCAGAGATTTATAATTGAAATCGGGATTTTCAAAAGAGAGTTCTTCCGCGTCTCCATTACCGTCGGGGTCAATATAATAAATGTCGCCTTCATTGTCATATCTGACATGCGTATAAATTATAAAATCGTCGGTTCCGGGTCGGGCGAGTTCTTTGAATTCGCTGTATTTACCCACGGCAAAAAACGGTTGAAGATAAAGCTGGAGGCTGAGTGTGGGAGTGAATGTCCAGTTAAGCCGGATGTTTGCAGAGAGTACGTTCTGTTTAATTTTTCCGAAAACGTAACGTTTATTGTAAGTTGCCGCTGCGGTCGGGTCGTCAAATGAATCGATCCATTGACGTGTTTCGTAACCGAATCTGTATTCCGGCTCGAAAATGAAATTGATCTGAGGCGTCGGTTTCCAGTCCACTTCGAGCTGAAGCTCGGTCGACTTTCCGCCGGCTTCATCGGCTGAATAATCATAATCGAAATCGAGCGCAACCTCTTTTCGGTTGTCTGTGCTAAAAGAAACTCTCACGGAATAATTTGCCGGGTCGATAGCCAACGGTCCGCCGCGTGTAAGCGTTTTGGTGTATTTCTCGAAAGAATAGTGACCGCTAAGACGAACATTATAATAATTATGAAAAGTGCCGCCGCTTCTGAACCATAAAAAATTTGCCAAAAGGTTGCCGTCGTAATCGAACGATCGAGCATGAGCTGCGTAAATAAATTTCTCCCTGAAAATTTTTGCAGGTTCATACCAGCGATAACCCAAAACGACGTGTCCGTTTAATCTGTCTGCCAACCATTGAAACCCTAGATCGTTGTGTTCGAATCCTGGAGATGCGGCGCCTATTGCCGTATTGAAGTAAAAATTGCCGTGTTGTTTGTTCAACATCAATCTTCCGAAATACCCCGCGAGCGATGTTCTGTTGGAGTCGAGACGCGCAAAAGAAGCGTCTGGGCGTTGAAAATAGCGGTGCGGTCTTTCCTGCAGATTTATCAGGTATTCTTTCGTCCCGTCAACGTACGAGCCGGCGAACGCTCCCGACAAAACGTATTGCTTGTCGTCGTCGAGAAAGCTCCAGCCGTCCAAACCTACGGTGTAAGCCTGTTTGGAAAGTTGATCTCCGAGGTTGTTTTCGTGTAAATCGCGATTTACCGATGTAACCATCAAACCGAGCGATTGATTGCCCCGATTAAATTCCCTTTTCACTCTTAAAACGCCGTAGTGGGCGAGAGGTTCTACTTCCAATTCGGATATATTGTTGTTCGAATAAATTCTGGCAAAAGTTCTTTCCGTCAGAGCGGAAACAGCGCCGATAGAAGTTGACTGGTCGATTTTTCCCGAAATTTTTGCGGCGCCCAAGATTCTTGTTTCGCCCGGGTAATCGGCATAATCGTAATCGTCCGGCAGGTCGCCTGTGGGCGATTTGCCGATTCGTCGCGAATAGAAAAGTTCCGGCCAGCCGAAATTAAAGTTCCAATTGCTGTTTGAACCTCCTATGCCAAAGTAGAACAAATCGGCTCCCTCGACAAAGAAAGGTCGTTTTTCTCTAAAATATGATTCGAAAGCCGATAAGTTGATAACCGCGGGATCCACTTCAACCTGCCCGAAATCGGGATTTATGCTTAAATTCATGTTGAGGTTTGAGCCGACGCCAAGTTTAACGTCGGCTCCCGCGGAAGTTTTAAACTGATTCGATTTATAAAAAGGATCGCCGGCGTCGTGAACTAAAAATTGCGACTTTTGCAACAAGTAAGGAAGCAGTTCAATCCGCTGCTTCGGTTTGACGCCGTTTATGCCTTCGAGCGTGGCAAAATGGGAAACAAATCCGCTTTCGTTTTTCGGCACCATTACGAGATAAGAGCGTTCGTTTTTCCTTTTGATTTCGCGAGCAAAATTCACGCCCCATTTCATTTTGTTTTCTTCTTTGAAACGTAATTGAGAAAATGGAATTTTCATTTCTACGGACCACCCGAAATCTTCTATGCTTGTTTTAGCTTCCCAAACGCCGTCCCATGTATCGTCGTCCCAGCTGTCGTTAAATAGAATGCCGTCGATAACCGAGCCTCCGGCGTTAACGGCAAAAAAGAAACCGCTCTTTTTATCGTTATACGGATCCACATAAAATCCGAACCAGTCGGAAAGAATATAATTGTCTTTGCGGGTCAGACTCGCGTCGATTAGTTCCGGATGGCTGTCGTACAATTTGGCTGCCACGTATAAATACTCGTCGTCGTAGGCGATCCAAACTTCGGTTCGTTCCGAAGCGGGCATTCCTTCGTTAGGGTCTCTCTGAGTAAAGTTGTCTACGGGCAAATAATTCCAGGCCGGTTCGGTAATTCTGCCGTCCAATTGAATTTCGGAATTCTCAAGTTTGAATGCCTTAATTGTAGGAGCGGCCGAATTATTTCCGAAGATTTGCATAAATAAAATCAGCAATAAAGAAAACATCTTTTCTCCTGAGTTTCAGTTTGGTTTCTTTAGACTCTTTAATTTCGGTTCGGTTGCAAAAATAATCAAAAATAGGCTGTTTTTTAGCATTAAAATTAAATAAATAATAATTACAATATCGTACAAAATGTCTCATTATGGTAATAAGACCCAGAATAAGCCAGTGATATTGGAAAAAAACGAGTGAAATCGTAGAAAAAAGGCTTTTTTCTGCTGGCACTCTGTTTGTTAAAGTGATAATAAGGCGGCGGTTTTTTTGGCGGACTGTTTATCGGCTGGGCAGTTCGCTGAGATTGCCGCCCTTTTTTTATGTGCGCAAATAACCTCCCGGCGGTTTGTTAATTACGTCTAAAATGTTTACTTTTGCACATTTCGAACGATTAAATTAGGTGAATTATGAAAAGAACATTTCAACCGAGCAACAGAAAAAGAAAGAACAAACACGGATTCCGCGAAAGAATGTCCACCAAGAACGGACGTAAAGTATTGGCCAGAAGAAGAGCGAAAGGAAGAAAGAGACTTACGGTAAGCGACGAGCGTTAATTCTGACCCTGTAACCGTCCCAATTTTTTAGGGACTTTCAAGAGGTTTATTTTGAAGCAATATGGTCTTTCTGCCGCAGAAAGAATCAAAAGAAAAAAAGATTTCGAGTTAGTATACAATAAAGGATACGTATTAATCTCTCCTTCTAAAAAATTGAAAGCGATTTATTATGCAGAATCTCAGGCGGAAGACCCCGGAGTTAAAACCGCTTATGCGGTAGCTCGAAAAAGCGGCAAAGCAGTTTGGAGAAACAGAATTAAAAGACTGATGCGCGAGTCGTATCGTCTCAATAAATCGATATTGACGGAACCGTGCAATGAAAATAAAATCAAATTGCTGCTTGTATTCGCATCTCATACGATGAATCAGACCAGGAATAAAAAAGTCAAGTTGAACGAAGTTATGCCGGAAGTCGTCGAATTGATGAAAAAAGTTAAAGACAGGCTCGAATTAAAATGAAGTACCTGTTTATCTACTTAATTAAATTTTATCAGAAAGCAATTTCCCCAATGTTTCCACCGTCGTGCCGCTTTTATCCCACTTGCTCGGAATATTCGGTTCAGGCGTTTACTAAATACGGTGTAATCAAAGGGGGCGTTAAAACTATCTGGAGAATATTAAGGTGTAATCCCTTCAACAAAGGCGGTTACGATCCTCTCGATTAATCTTAAAGGTAAATTTTATGGACAGACAATCAACCATAGCATTCATACTTATCGGAGTTATTTTAGTAGTATGGCTCTATCTCAATTCGCCCACTCCTCCTCCCGCATTGCCGGAAACAACCGACTCGACGCTGACGGCGCAGGATACCTTGACGGCGGTCGAAGATACGATTCCCGTTGAAAAGGCAGAAGAGCCGGAAGCGAAAACCGAAATTGCCGGTGAAGAAATTCTTCCTTTCGGAACGACCCGACTCCCTGAAAAAATAATTACTATCGATACGAAGCTTGCAAGAATCGAATTGACCAGCAAAGGCGCCAAGATCAGAAAATATTATTTGAAGAATTATGAAACGTGGTATCACGAAAAATTCGACGAGAACGATTTTTATAATAGACACGTCCAGTTGATTAATCCGGATAACGGCGGCGATTTCAATTTGATCTTTGTCACGAAAGAAGGAAAACTTGTCAATACTTCCAGCCTCGATTTTACTTCCGACGCGGGCAACTATTTTTATAAACTCGAAGAAAACGATTCGCTGACGCTGAAATATAAATTCGAAGGAACCGACGGAAAAGAAATAGTAAAAACCTTCAAGTTTTTCGGCGGCGATTATGCCGCGGATATCGATATTGAATTTTCGAACTTTCAGGACGTGATAAGCAGCTTCAGATACGACGTCGCTTGGACTAACGGAATAAATTTCACGGAAAAAAATTCGGTAGACGAAGCGTATTATTCGAACGCGGCTGTTTATGCCGGAGGCGAGCAGGTTATTATCGACGCTTCAAGTCCTGACGAAAAAGTGTCGAAGGATATAAACGGTAAAGTCGATTGGGCAGGCGTAAAAAGCAAGTATTTCTCCGTTATAATTTCTCCGAATGATCCCAACGACGACGGCGGAGCTTACGTCGAAGGCACGCACACCGTCAAAGGCGAAGACGTACGCGAATATTACAGCGTAAGCCTCAAAGTTCCTTTCAAGAATCAAAGTTACCAAAAAGATTCATTCAAACTTTATATCGGTCCCGTTGAGTACAATACGTTGAAAACATACGGAAGAAGTTTCGAGGCGCTTGTCGATTTTGGCAGCTTTTTGGGATTGACTTTCATAATTAGACCGATTTCGGAATATTTCCTACTGCCTTTGATGAAATTTTTGCATCAGTTCATTCCGAACTACGGTTTTGTAATAATATTGCTCTCGATAATTGTGAAATTTGCTCTGCACCCGCTTACAAAACAGAGCATGAAGTCGATGAAAAAGATGCAGCTTTTGCAGCCGAAGATTAACGAATTGAAAGAAAAATATAAAGACGACCCGCAGAGAGTTCAGAAAGAAACGATGAAGCTTTATTCCACATACGGCATTAATCCGATGGGCGGATGCTTTCCTATGCTGCTTCAGATGCCTATTCTGATTGCTTTGTGGAGTTTGTTTAATGTGGCAATCGATATAAGGCAGCAGCCGTTCATACTCTGGATCGACAATCTGTCGGCTCCCGACGTAATATTTAAATTGCCGTTTAAGGTTCCGATTTTTAATATCGACGTGGTAAGCGGATTGGCGCTGCTTCTCGGCGTTACAATGTTTTTACAGCAAAAGCAAAGCGTAAGAGACCCCTCGCAAAAGGCGCTTGTTTATATTATGCCCGTGATGTTTACATTGATGTTTATGGGATTTCCTTCGGGACTCAATCTTTACTATTTCATGTTCAATTTACTTTCGATCGTACAACAGTATTATATAAATCATAAAAAAGACGATATGGAACTTGTTCCTGTGGCCAATCCGAAGAAAAAACAGGGATTTATGGCTCGAATGCTCGAAGCGGCGGAAAAGCAGGCTCAAACGCAGAAACAAATTCAATCGAAGTCCAAAAAAAGAAAAAAATAATCGACTACGAGTCGAAATGTGAAACGTCTTTTAATTACATTATTCTTTTCCTGTTTATTAACTATTAGCATGGCGCAGCGTAGCGACACGTTGCGCCTCGATCTTGAAGGCAGACTCCTCCCGTTCGGATTGGAAGAACAGATTCCGGCTAACAGACCGCGTATAGGATTAGCGCTTAGCGGCGGAGGCGCCAGGGCGTTGACTCAAATCGGTATCTTAAAATTTCTCGAAGAAATCGACCTCCCGGTCGACATGATTGTGGGCACAAGTATGGGCAGCATTATCGGCGGGCTCTATGCGTCCGGATACTCGGTCGATTATCTCGATTCAATAGCTTTGAGTACGGATTGGAACGGAATATTTACTTCGGAAAGCTCCAACAGAAACGAATTGTTCGTCGATCAAAAAATTACGCAGGACAAAGCTGTTTTGTCTTTGAGGCTTGAAGGTTTGAAGCCGATCATCCCGCGCTCCCTGAATTCCGGTTTGAAAGGCTCTGCTTTTTTGAATTTGCTGGCGTTGAACGCCCCCGTTAAAGCTAATGATTTCGACAAATTGATCTATAAATACAGAGCCGTATGCACCGATCTCGTTAACGGCAGGGAAGTAATTATAGGCAGAGGTTCGTTGGGACTCGCCATGCAAGCCAGCTCAAGCGTTTCGTTCCTTTTGCCGCCCGTTCAGTACGATTCGCTCACTCTTGTCGACGGCGGCATAGTCGCTAATATTCCGGTTAAGGAAACGCGTCGACTCGGCGCCGATATAGTCATTGCGGGCAACGCCGTCAGCCCTCTTTATTCGGAAAGCGAACTCAATTATCCGTGGGTTCTTGCCGACCAGTTGATCAGTATCCCGATGCACCTTCTGAATAAAGAACAGCTCGAAAATGCCGATCTGATAATTCAGCCTGACCTAGCCGGAATACGAAACACCGATTTCAATAATATCGCCGGTTTAATCGAAAAAGGTTATATCGCAGCCAAGGAAAAAGAAACTGAATTAAAAAACCTTTATCTCAAGCATTTGAGAAGAAAATTAAAAAACGACAAAGTCTATCGTAATGTTAAAATAAATCACGCCGACGGGATTGAATTTTATTTCGACAGCAGAACGGTTGTGGACAGTATCGACGGCGTCGAATTAACTTTGATTTTATCACGCATTAAAAAAGATTTCGGACTTAAAGACGCCGCTTTCGAAATTAAAGTTCTCAACGACACGACATACCTGAATTTAATCAAGGACGAATATCCCGCCGTAATGAAAATCGAATTCGAAGGCGATTCCGCAGTTTCGAGATATCAATTGATGCAGATAGCCAGAAAACAGATCGGAAAGCCAGCCTGTCCGAAACATCTGTTTAATGTCGCTCTGGAAATCATGAATTTATATCGCCGTTCCGGTTTTCCGATTGCGGACATAAAAAAGATTGATTTCAACAAACAAGACGGTGCGCTTAAATTTTTGATTGAAGAAGGCGCGATTGACGAAATTAAATTGACCGGCAAATACAGAGCCAAGAGAGAAATTATACTTCGCGAATTTCCGATTAAGCGGGGAGAACCTTTTAAATTGGAAGACGCCGAAAAGGGTCTTATGAATTTGAGAAGTACGGATTTGTTTGAACAAATAGAATTGACCGTCGACCGGAGGGACGAAAAAAATATTCTTTCGCTTAAAATGATAGAGCGTCCGTCGAGCGTAATCCGATTCGGAATGCGAGTGGACAATGAAAATTACACACAGTTTTCTGTTGATATACGGGACGAAAATTTCAACGGAACCGGCACCGAAATCGGGGCAATTATTGCCGGAGGAATTAGAAATCGATCGTTTATAATCGAACATAAAGCGAACCGTGTGTTCGATACTTATATGACTTACAAAGTAAGAGCTTTCTACGAATTTAACGACGTTAATGTTTACAAAGACGATTCGACCGCTGCGTTTAATCAATTTAAGCGGATTAAATCGGGGGAATACAGACAGATCTTTTACGGAGGAACTTTCGGAATCGGGGCGCAGGTGAAAAGGATCGGAAATGTTATGGCGGAAGCGCGTTTTCAGGAAGACCGGATTAAAAATAAATCGAACGCCGAAAAACTGACCGGGAACGTTATTATTTCCGCTCTAAGATTTTCGATTGCCGTCGACACGCAAAACGATTATCCTTTTCCGACCGGAGGAGTTTATCTCAGAACTTATTACGAAACGGCGCAAGCGGCGCTCGGCGGCGACGTCAGTTACACAAAATTATTTTTCGATTATAAAAACGTCTTCAGTCCGTTGTCTTCGCATACGATTACCTTCAGGACTACAATAGGCGTGGCAGACAACACACTGCCGTTGACGCAACAATTTTCATTGGGCGGGCAGAACATGTTTTTCGGCTTTCGCAACGACGAGTACAGAGGAAGGCAAATTCTGAACATTTCGGCAGAGTACAGGTATAAACTGCCTGTAAAAATCTTCTTTGACGCTTATTTCAAACTCCGGTACGATATCGGATCCGCATGGGAAGAGCGCGAAGCAATAAGGTATAAAGACCTGAAACACGGAATAGGAGTCACCCTCTCGTTCGATACTCCGATCGGACCGGCTGATTTTTCGGTAGGAAGGAGTTTCTTCTTTAAAGACAGACTTCCGAAAAACACGCTCGTAAAAGGAGAACCCTTCTTCTACTTTACAATCGGTTATTATTACTGAGACGGTCTCGATTTTCTTTCCCGCTCAGCGGCTTTTTCGGCAAGCGCCGTATAACGGGCTTCGTTCTGAAAATCTTTTAAGCGTTTATAAAGATTAGCCAGCGAATAATACACTTTGCTTTTCAGTTCGACGTTCTGAACGTTTGATTTGACAATATCAATTATTCTTGAATTCGTAGGCAGGTCGAGGTCGAAATTATAAAGACCGAGAAGATCCGTAAGCGGCTCGTGCGAAGCGGGATTGGCGTCTATGGCTTTTTTGTAGTACTCGATTGCGCTTTCGAGATAATCGTATTCATCGGAATTGTTTTCAAGAACTTTTGCCGTCCAAATCGATAGGTCGTATTTCTTGTGGCTGAAATCGCGAATAAGTTTCTCGGCGTACATTTTAATTTCGTCGAGACTCAGCGTCGGATTGCCCAGCAGAACTTTAAAAACTTCCAAATCGTCGACGCCGTTTCTAACGGCTTCCGTAAAGGCGTCGAATAATTCGTCGGAAGAGCTTGAATATCTGAATGTGGATTCGAGTTTTTTGATCAAATCGTTTTTCATTTTCCTCGGAAAATTTTTACCGATCGGGATTTTTTATTATTCGAACCGCTAAAAAGTTTCATTTCATTCATGCTCAAAGAGCGCGCAGCACGCTCCGGCAGGGTCTTCGATAACGCAGTATTTTCCCATTCCGTTTATTACTTTGGGACCCGATATAACTTTGCCGCCGTTGCCTTTGCAAGCTTCAATGCTTGAATCCAGATTTTCAACGTTGATATAAATCATCCATAGTGAAGGCAGATTTGCATTCTCGCCTTTTTTATGACAAATTCCGGCGACGGGATTTCCTTCCGATGGAATAATCATATTGTAATCGTCATAATCGCCCATACTTACCGGCTGTGACTTCCAGCCTGTAACTTTTTCGTAGAAACTCTTTAAGCCTGTAGCGTCGTCTACGGTTAAGTCATGCCAGGCGATGGCGCCAATTGTTTTGTTTATCATGTCGGGCTCCAATTCTATTTTGTATATTCAAGCAAAGCCACGTTTTCAATGTGATATGTATGCGGAAACATATCAACGGGCTTTATTTTAATCAATTTATATCCGCCGCCGCAAAGGAGTTTTACGTCTCTTGCCTGAGTGGCGGGATTGCAACTGATATAAACTATTTTTTGGGGGCGAACGCTTAAAATGTCGTTGACGGTTTTCGGGTGCATGCCGCTGCGAGGCGGGTCTGCAATCAGAATATCTGGTAAAGGAATTTTGTTCTCTTCTATTATCGGTAAAAAGGATTTGTTGAGATCGGCCGGAAACGGTTTGAAGTTCTTGGTTTTATTTAATTCAATATTGATACGAGCGTCTTCGATGGCAGGCTCAACATTTTCAAATCCGTAAATGTAACCTGCGTTTTCCGATATGAAAATCGGAATAGTTCCGGCGCCGGAATAAAGGTCGTAAACAATTTCGTCGCCCTTCATATTTGCAAATTCGAGCGCTGTGCGATAAAGTTTCTCCGCCTGCAGAGTGTTGGTCTGGAAAAACGAATTGGCGCTTATGCGAAAAATTTTTTCGCCGATAGTGTCGTAAATAAAACCGCTTCCAAAGAGGACAATTTCATAGTCGCCGGTAGCAACCTGCGATTTCTTTTTGTTGATGTTGTTTATCAATGTTGTAACGGCGGGAAAACTCGATTGAATTAAATCGCCGTATTCTTTCATTAATTCCGGGTTTTCTTCCGAAGTTACCAGGTTTACCATAAGATCGTTTTTGTGAAAGGACTGTTTTATTACCAGGTTGCGCAGGTAACCGGTATGTGTTTCCGTAGAATAGATTGTTGCGTTTCTTTCTTTGAAGAAAGAGCGTGTGAAATTCAAAATATTATTGCTGATTTCGGATTGAAGAAAACATTCGTCAATATCGAGCACTTTGTCGTACATTCTCGGAATATGCAGACCGAGAGCAAAATTCTTGTCTTTTATTTCCTGCATTGAATTGATTTCGTTTTCCGACAGCCATCGTTTGTTGGCAAAAGAAAATTCCATCTTGTTTCTGTAAAAGAAGATTTTTTCGGAAGGAACAATGGGAAGTGTTTCGTAATCGGACAACCCCGCTATATGATGAAAAATTTCGTTAACCTGGTCGTTTTTGTATTTGAGCTGCATATTATAGTCGAGGTCCTGCTGTTTGCATCCGCCGCAAACGCCGAAATATTTACAACGCGGATCAGTTCTGTAAGGGGATTTTTTTAAAATCGATACGGCTTCCGCTTCCGCGTATGTTTTTTTAATTTTTTTCAAACGCGCTTTAACAACGTCCCCGGGATATCCGTTCTTTACAAAAATCACATAACGCTTCGAATTATCCGGATTGACGGGATTGACTTCTTTTATGATTTTGGAAACTCCTTTGCCTTCGAATGCGTATGAAGAAATTTCGAGCTCTAAAATGTCGCCTTTTTTCAATTTCTAATCCTTTTGTAATAAGAAAAGATAATAACCGATATGTTTGTTTCCGCCCAGATTTAGATAGGCGTGGGATTCATGTTTTATCCGGTTAATGATTTTTTTATAATAACTTTTTTCGGAAGGTTCCAGTTCGGTTCTACTTTCGTCCAGACGCTTGTCGATTTCCTTGTAATAATCTTTAAGAGTATGCGACAGGTCTTCTTCGTAAATAATTTTGAATCTTCTTTCGGAATAATATTTTCTCATCTCGTCGATTCGCAAGGGATTTAAGTAAGAATTTTCATATATGTCCTTTATAAAAGCGGGATATTTGTCCGAGAGATGAACAATTTCGCCCGCGTATAAATATCCGCCGGGTTTTAATATCCTTTTAAATTCCTTGATAATTCTGTTTCTGTCGGGCGTTGAAACCGACGCCTGAGCGTAAATCAAATCGAATTCGGAGTCGCCGTAATCCGTATTTTCAAAACTCATCATTTTGATATTTACAGAGGGATTGTTTTCGCTGACCAGCCGGGCTTCCAGCAGCGACTGGTAATCTTCCACGATCATATCTGCCGGTGTGTTGAAATGAGCGGCAATTCTCGAAGCCGCATAGAAGGCTCCGCTGCCGGCAACAAGAATTTTTTGCGGATTCGAGTTCAGATGTTTGAATAAGCTTTCGACCTGATAATCCAATCCGGGCAAAAGTATTGCGTTCTTTTTCATGCTGCAAAAATAAGAAACTCAATCAACAAAAATACGGCCGATATTTATTTTATTAATATAAGCTTCTTGGTGTCCGAGAAACTACCCGCTTTTAAACTGTATAAATATACTCCGGTGGCTAAATCGGATGCGTCGAAGTGAACTTCGTAATTTCCGCGCTGTTTGTTTTCGTTTACCAACGTGGCTATTTCTCGTCCTATTAAATCGTAGATTTTAATAGTTACAAATTCGGATTTAGGTATAGAATATTTAATAATTGTAGAAGCGTTAAAGGGATTGGGGAAGTTTTGTAAATTGAAATGCATTGTTTCAGCACATTGATCTTTTACGTCTGTTATTAAAGGATCATATCTTAATATGATCCCGTTATAGCCTACGACAAAAGCTCGATTGACTGATGGAATGGAAATACCATAAAGTTTAGTCCAGTTGGGAGTACTGGTGACAGTCCAGGAATTACCTCCATCGTCGGTTTCTAAAATTATTGCTTCATAGGAAGCATTACCATTGCCTCTACCACCTACAATGATACCCCTATTGTTTTTAAATTTTATGTTAAATAAATGATGGTAATATTTAAATGAAAGATTATGAAACGTCCACGTTAAGCCACCGTCGGTAGATTTAAGGATCAGTCCATGATCTCCAACAGCCCAAATAGCATCGTTATAGAATGATATTCCTTGAAAAACAAGATAAGTAATGTCGAACGTAGGAGATTTAATTTTTACCATATGCCAATTAACCGCACTGTCGGTTGTTTTAAAAATTATGCCATTCCTACCTGCCACTACTATTGTGGAATCCGAACTATAATTACCTGTATACAAAGCGCCGTTGTCTGTATTTAATACCGGTCGCCAATTTATACCGCCGTCTTCAGTTTTGAGGACAATTCCGTTATCGTTTAAATCCCCTCCTACTATATATCCTTCGATTTCGTTTATAAAGAAAATTTTATAGAAAATGCTGTTATAATCTAAATATTGGTATTTCCAACTTTTCCCTCCGTCAAAGGTTTCGAGGATAATAGAGTTGGTTCCTACAATAAAGCCGTGATCCTCGTTAAAGAAAAATAATGACTTAAACCATTCATTAATTCTTAGGCTAATATTTTCCCAATTATCACCCCCATCAATTGTTTTAACGATTGTGCCGTTTCTGCCTACTGCATAACCAATTTTTGTATCGACAAAAACAACGTCTGTCAACCATTCTGTTGTGTTAGAATTCAGCTTTTCCCATCCGGCTAGTATATCAGTGCTGAGAAATAATAAAATAAAGATAATCGTCCTATACATAACGCCCTCGTATTTTGGATTTGTACTAAATAAATTTAGAAAATATTATTAATATTTTCAGCATTCAAAATATCACCATGAATGTTATTTCTTTTATAGAACTTGTCAAAGTATTTTTTGTAAGTTTTATACAACTTTTCAAGTTTGTCCATTTTATAATTCTCGAAAACCCAGAGATGTTTTTTCAATTTATAAAGTCTGGAATAGATTTTACGATTGTAAAAAGGAGCCGCAATTCGGATAAGCAGATAAACAATGAAATGCCAGGCGTGTAGTTTGTAAATCGGCTTGAATTTTCCTTCGGATATTTTATCGAGGGTTTTCTTGAAGAAATAAGAAGCGCGGATGTGGTTTAGACCGTCTCCGTAACCGATGATATTCTTGATTAATTCCTTCCTCGTTTCCGATTTTTCGCTGGAAAAGAATTCTGATATTTTTCCGGTAGCGTAGTATTCGTATATCGTTTGCGCGAATTGGTCGTAATTTTTTACAAGGGCGGATCCTTTGTAAAGCGGATCCCTGTTAAAATTCGGATCGGGATTAATAAAGACGGTTTGTTTGCCCATCAGCCAGCTTTCAAGAGCCGTTGTCGATTCGAAACACGTCCATATATCGGAGACGGAAATTAAATCGTGAATCGACTCTTCATTGCATAAATAAACTACATTAGGATAATTAGCCAGTTCGCTCATCTCGTTCACAACCGGTTCGGGACGCTCGGGCGCGTTTTCCTGAGGGTGTTGTTTTAATATAAAAAGAATGTCGGAGTTATTCTCGATAGCTTCTTTAAGTATGTCGCGAACTGCAATCCTTTGTTCCTCTACCCATTCGAGTTTCGATTCGTCGCCTTTGAAGAAAGAAACGAGCTCTTCCCTGCCTCTTTTATGGTCTTTTTTACCGAACGCCCATCCAGCATATCCGATAACTTTCGAGAAATTCTCTTTGTTATATTTTTTTAAGAAGTCTTCTTTTTTCATGAAATCGTAAATTGAATACCTGTCAAAACCGACGCCGCCGGTGACCACAATTTTGTCGGCCGCTTCCGGCGCTTCCTTTTTCAGGAAATCCGCAGTGCGCCGGCTCCAACAGCATACATATTCCTGATAAAATTTTTTATCCCTGTTAAAACCCCAGATGTTAAACGACCCGTCGGTTCTGAAATTGCCTTCCGATATAAGCGCAAAAAGAGGGATGTTTTGTAAATGAGCGATTCGAGATATTTCAAAGTAAAGATTGGAACCGATCGTATTGGCAGACAGGATAATATCAGGTTTAATGCGATATATTTGATGAATGTCGATATTGAGCGCGTGATAAAATTTACAGTTAAGAAAACGTTCGGCGAAATACCTTATCGGCAGGAGCATTTCAACGTCTCTGCCCGTTGCATCGTCTGTAAAACATAATACTTTGAATTCTCTTTTCATACGCTGTTAATGTTGTTGCTTTCCGGTAATTTCATCTAAATAACCGGCTAGTTTTTTTGTCAAATTTCTGTTTGTGTATTCGGAAATATCCGTTTCGTTTGACGCGAGTTCTTTCTTTTTGAATTTTTCGTATAGTTCAGTGACTGTTTTTCTGGTTTTTTCGTAATCTCTGAAATCGCATGTTACTCCGGCGTTTGCTCGTGTAACAATTTCGGAAGCGTCGCTTTCTTCCGGTCCTACTACCAGTATGGGCCTTCTCGAAGCAAGATATTCGAAAAGTTTTCCGGGCAGTCTGCCGTTAACATTGGGCATATCGTTGAGGATTAACAGCAACACTTGGGATCGATGCATCTTTTTTAAAGTTTCCGAGCGGCTGAGATGAGGCAGAAGTTTAAGATTTTTTTTCAGTCCAAGATTTTCAATTTCATCTATAATCGGCTTGCCTATAAAACCGGCGAGTTCAATTTCGAGGTCCTCGGCGAATTTGTCGTCTTCTTTTGCCAATTCGGACAAAACCCGCCAGAGTGTTTTTGCGTTCCTGTCGGGGCCCAGACTTCCGTAATGACTGAGCGTGAATTTATCTGAAAGAGGCTCTTTTATATTCTTAAAATCGTCTTCGTCATAACCCCATACAATAACGCCAACGTTTTTTGCCCCGATCGATTCGAGGTCGCGTTTCCATGTATTGCTGCAAATAGTTATCCGGTCGGCATATTTAAATACCCGCTGTTCCATCGTTTCGTGTATTTTTCTTGAAACCGGATTAAGCATTAACTGTGGAAAATAATCAACCTGAGTCCACGGGTCCTGAAAATCGGCATGCCACGGAATGCCGAGCTTTCTTTTGATTTTATATGCAATCATGTGGTTTGTATGCGGAGGACCGTTTGTAAATACGGCATCAACGCGGTTTTCCTGCAAATATTTTATTAAATATTTGGATGCCGGACGTATCCAGAATCTTCGGGCGTCGGGTATAAAAAGATTGCCCCTGATCCATATGCCGAGTTTATGAGCAAAAGTATGTTCTTCTTCTTCCAGAAATACATTGTGAATCCGCTCTTCTTTTTTCTTGCCGGTAATCAACTTAAATAAATTATACGGCTCCCAGATTTTAGTTTTCAGCTGAGTCATGCCTTCCGGAATATCTTTGAAATTCGATTCGTCGATAACCGGGTACTCGGCGTTCTCGGCGGTACAAACAATCGGTTCCCATCCGAACTCACGCAGATACTTGGCGAATTTTAAACAACGATGTACGGCAATTCCGCCGGAAGGCGGCCAGTAATACGATACAATAAGTACTTTTTTCATCATTCTTTATTTTTCGTTCCCGTAATTGAATTTAATAACGTAGTTAATAATTTCCGAGGATCCTTAATATATTCCAGTTCCCGCTCTTCGTAAAAACCGAACGGTAAAAGTACAAACGGAAAAACTGCTATCAAAATAATTTTTAAGAACAAATAAATCGTATCCCGGGGCAATATGTAAACGGGAGCCGAGAAGATTATTCCGAAAAAAAACAGCAGTAAAATTTTTTTGTGCTCGAACGGTATTTTAAAATGCTTGCCGGATACGATTAAGGTTGCCAGATAAAATATTATAAATGCTATCAAGGTATTAAACGCCGCCGCCATAATGCCGTAGATGGGAATAAAAATAAAGTTGAGTGCGATATTTAGGAGAGCCGAGCTCAAAGTGATGGTTGCAATATGTTTTGTGTTTTTTGTGAGCATCATTCCAAGCGATGCGGTAATACGCATGCCGCTGAGCGAATATGAAATCAAAATAACCGGCACAACCATATAAGCGGAATAGTATTCCGGTTTCTCGGCAAATAATCCCACCACTTCCCTGCTGAAGAGCGAAATTGCAACGCTTCCCCAAAGAAACATGAAAGACGAATACGTCATTAATTTGCTGAAAAATCTTTTGTCGTCTTGCTCTCCGTAGTATTTATAAGCTATGGGCATCAAACTCAAGCTGAAAGGCATAATCAAAAACATATTGAGCACGCCGGCTATGCGGTAGCCCAAACCGTAAATTGCGTTCGATTCCGGACCCAGCAAATAAGTTATGATATAACGGTCGCTTAAATTAAGCAGCATAATTCCGATTGTGCCGAATACCAGGGGAAATCCGAATTTGAACGACACTCTCAAAAGTTCGCTGTCGAAACGATACGACATCTGGTTCAATAATTTTATAAGCAGGAACAGAGCCGTAGCGGCTTCGCCTATCAATGTGGCTGTAAATATTCCTTCCAATCCTTTGTTCAATGCCGTCAGAGCGTAGATAATGCCGGCTGCGATCAATATCAATTTTGTTACGCTGACCGCCGTAAAGAAAAACGCTTTCTCTTCGGCGCGGAACTTCGACAAAAAAAGATTATTAAGCGTGCGAAAAAAAACTATCCATACTATAAGTCTTATGTAAACAGGCTTGATTAAGAAGGCGGCTTCCAAATCGTTATAAGTATTTATCAAAAGTTCGCCCGCCAGAATAAGGAGAGCGCACACGAATACAAGAAAGAGCGTTACTGTAAAAAGGGCGTCTTTTTTCCGGGTTTTGTATTCGGAGCTGTTGTTCAAAAATATGATTGAGGCGGCTTGACCGAGCAGGAAGATTTCCGCGAGTATGTTTGTTGTTATGTCGAGAAGGTCCCACTTGCCGAAATCCTGTTGCGTCAGATAAGCCGTATAAATCGGAAGAAGTACGACGCCGATTATTTTTGGCGCCATATTGCTCAGACTGTAGACAAAAGTATCTCTCAGCGTACTTTTGAGCCGCTCAATCATTTTTTATCGCTTGTTTTCTTTTTCTTGGTAAAAATGATTGTAACGGCAATCGATGCAAAGAGAAGTATATTAAGTATCAGAGAAAGATTCTTGCCGACAACAAAAGAATCGGGCTTGTAAATAAATTCGATTTCGTGAGAACCTTCGGGCACTACTATTCCGATAAACGCATGATTCGTCTTGTATGTTTCGGTCTTTTTACCGTCTACAAAAGCTTTCCATCCCGGCAAGTAAGTCGTGCAAAATACAAGGAAGTTATCGCCCGACGTTGCGGTTTTTGCCGTTATTTTTTCGTCGCTGTAAGAAGTAATGGTCAACGAAGTCGTTGTGTCGGTTCCGTCGACTTCCAAATTACCGCTTTCAATAAAAGCCTTTTCTCTCGGATCGAATTCGTCATTGGCAACGGCTTTAAGTATTTCGATCGGTTTTCTTATTTCCACTGTATCGACAAAATAGAGTCTGGGAAGCGCCGTTTGATTTTCGTAAACAAAAGTGTTTTGCGATTGATAAATCGGCGTCAACCCTGCCGGATTATACGGTCTGTCCGTTACGATATACTTTACATTTGCCATTCGCCAGAGGGTAACGTTTGCCGGCGAGACCACGTCGATTATATCCTGATATGCCCTCGGTTTTACCGCAGAATATCCGAAGAAATCTTCCAGCAGAAAATAAACGTTAAAATTTCCGTTGTTGGAAATAGACCCCAACGATCCGTCCTGTTTCAGATTTAATATTCTGAACGGTTCTTTATCGTTCCTGCTTTTAATTGCGGTTACATATTCGGGTTGGCGGAACATTTCTTCAATTCTCTTGGAATCTTCGTAGTGAGCACCGCGGTTGCCGATCCTGAAGAGGTCGAATATTATCAGGAATGCAACAGCGCTTAATAATACCTCTTTTGCAATATTTTTATTCAGATAAGCATAAATCAATCCGAATGTAAGACTAAGAAGAGCCATGGCTATTTGCAGATCTCCTCGGAACATATCCGCCATATACCCCGAGAGGGCGTTGAACATTTGCGCTTGTTGTTGATTGCTCAGAGCCGCCGCATAACCGTTCACTCTCGAAACAAACCAATCCGATATAACGCCGCCGAAAATAATAGAAAAAACAAAAAGTCCCGAAAAAACGAGAGCCGTGTTTTTGAATTGTTTCAGGCGCGCTGTGTTTTTTTCTTTCCTCAACTCCGCCAATTTCATTAAACCCAGTCCGGCCATCACGGGAAAGATAATTTGAATTACGTGAAGTATCATTGACGGGGTTCTGAAATTATCGAAGAAAGGGAAATAATAGTACATAAAATTGTACACTACGGGAAATGTTCGTCCGAAGGAAATCAGCAAAAAGAATAGTACAACGATTGTAAAATAACGCACTGCAGGGTCTTTCCAGCGCAAAAATATCGTCATTATTCCGAGCGCAAAAACGATTACTCCCATATACATAGCCGTATCCACAAAAGGCATTTGACCGAAATACGTGTTAACTTCAACGGCTTGATTGTTTGTAAGAGGGCCTTTATAAGTCGAGCGTCCGAATCCGTAATAAGAAGGCACAACGAAAGTTAATACTTCGCCGGGAGAAAAAGACCAGTTTGTTGCGTATTGATAAAAATCGGATTCGCTTTGCGCGCTTTTGTTCTCTTTTTCTACAATACTCTCCGTGCCTCGCGTGGAATACGGCTTATATTCGAATAACTGTCCGTAAGTGTCATACGACATTAATAGGGCTATTGCCGCCGCGGCAATCGATACTAAGATCGATTTAAACAGTTGATTTCTCAAAACATTATTTTTTGTCGCAATTGCGTGGGCAAAATAATAAATGAAATAAACGAGCCCCGCCAGCCCGAAATAAAAAACAATCTGAACGTGAGCTCCGAAAACCAGTATATGTAAACCGACAATAAACAATAAGACGTCCAGAATTTTAATTTCTTTTTGGAATTTAAATAGCATCATCATAATGAATGGAAAGATAGAAAGGCTCATCAGTTTTGTAGTGTGCCCTATAAAAAATAGCACTATAATACCCGTGCTGAATGCCGCCGATACTGCCGTTATGAAAGCAATGCCGCGCGACGCTCCAAAATTTCTCATAAAGAAAAATGCCGTGAAAGCAAGCAATAACAGATTGAAAGTATAAATGGCGTTGTAATTCTTGAACGCCGCCGAATAAATTCTGGAAGCGTACGAATAGAGCATTGCCGTTAAATCGTAATAACGAGGCGACATCGAGGTCACTACCGCAGGCATTCCGCAAAATATATACGGATTCCATAGAGATACGCCTTCGCGCTCTTTCAAAGCATATTGCCGCATACTTTTGATTTGAACCAAATCGCCTGAAGTAGTTGTCTTATCGCCGAACATGACCGGCGAAAAAAATACGAATAAAAGAAGGATAATTATCCCAAGTAATAACGCCGTTCTGTATTTTTCGGGAATCAGATTTTCGATAGTAAAGCCGTATTCTTTTGGTTGGTTTGCACCCTTCTTTTGCTTGCTCATTTATTCACCGTATTAATTTTTTAATACTTTATTGATTTAGAATTGCTTTTGCATAATTTCCCCAGCTCATTTTCTTTGCCTGCTCCTCGATTCTGCCGCGCGGAATCGGGTTTTCAATAAAATCTTTCATTACTTTATACATTGAATCGATGTCGTTCGGTTCGGCAAGATATCCGTTGTAACCGTGTTTGATTGTCTCGGGAAAATGGCCTACCGCAGTGGCTATCGAAGGCAGATTGAAGTTATACGCCATTGATTCTACTCCGGATGGAGTGGCGACTTCATAAAAGAGGACGTTGCAATCGGCCACCTGAAAATATTTATGGACTTCTTCGTTTGGCACGTATCTGTTGATTACGACAACGCTGTCGCGAATGCCGAGTTTGTCGATCAATTCAAGCGGTCTGTAACTGCTTTCGTCGTCTTTTTCTTTTGTAACGAGTTTTTTGATAAATCCGAAAATTTTCTTTTTTAATTTAGTAGATAGTTTCTTTTCGTCCAAAGTCTGCCAGAAGGACTCGCCCACAATCAACAGCGATACGTCGTTCCGCTCTGCAGCTAACTTTGCAAATGCGGGAATTACATTGTGCAAGCCTTTGTATTTTCGTATAAAGCCGAAAAAAAGGAAAACATATTTCTTCAGTCCGAGCTCCGCTTTTATTTTTTCGCGGTCGATGTTGATATCGGGCGTAAACATATCGTATATCGGGTGATAAAGACGTATTACCTGTTGAATCCCTTTCCCGGCTAATTCCGTGTGCTTGGCTCTGGGCTGCCTGTCGACCAGAATAAATTTTTGTTTCGGAAAAATTTCCTGCAATTCCTGAAATGTTTTAAGTGAATGAACTATGAAAGTATGCGGTTTTTTCAGAGCGTATTTAAGGAAAATTTTGTCCAGTATGCTGCTTTCTTTTTGCGCTACCACATGCAGGTCGAATATAATCTCGCAGTTACAGCGCGTTTTTAATTTTTTAGCAATATAGCCCATCGGCAATCCCTGTACGGAAATAGCCCATTGAAAAACTACAATATCGGGGTTTATGCTTTTTATAAGTTTAACGGTTTTATTCCAGGAAAAAGGATTATTATAGTTTGTTATATATTCAATTTTGACCGGGGTGCCTTCCAGGAAGTTTTTCTTACTCGATCGGTCGATAAAATCACGCGGTATGATGGAGGGGTATTGCTGCGTCCACGATACTATATAAACTTCCGCTCCCAATTTGCTCAAAGATTTTGCAAGCGATGTCGTATAGTTTGCAATGCCGCCTTTGAATTGCGGACCGGGACCGAAGATGACGATTCTTTTCATGACTATTAATTATTTGTTGTTTTTTATTCTTTCTACAGCCACATCATAAACTCGTCTCATCCCTTCTTCGAGAGAAATTCTGGGTTCCCACCCAAGCAATTGTTTTACAAAACTCATGTCGCTGTAGCGGGAATGGACGCCCATCGGCTTGTCGGTCAACGGTTTGATGGCGGGCGAGTAACCCGCAAATTTTGTGAAAAGTTGTATCAATTCAATGAAAGAAGTCAATTTACCCGAGCCGATATTGATAGCCGTGCCGTCGTGAATTTTGTCCATTGCCAGAAACATGCAATCCATCACGTCGTCGATATGTACAAAATCCCTGCCTTGCTGACCGGTGCCCCAAACTTCGAACGGGTCTTCTTTTCGAGCGGCGCGGGTTGCAATTGCAGGAACGGGATAACTCAAATCCTGGTCTTCGCCGTATCCGGAAAAAGGACGTATGCAAACAATCGAAATTCCGTAATGTTCGGCTGCAATCTTTGCCAGATATTCGCCGGTAAGTTTAGTCCATCCGTAAGTCATGTCCGGCTTTCCGAGGGTGTAGCCGTTGATGTCAATGTAAGATTCCTTCAATGCGACTGCGTTTCCTTCCGCCTGCAGATTAATCGGATATGCAGCCGAGGAGCTCGGATAGAGAACTCTTTCGGGTTTCGACTTGGCAATCCAGTTGAAAAATTCCGCGTCGATCGAAAGGTCGAGCGCTACAGCCATCGGGTCGCCTTCTATTTTTGCGCGTCCGCCGACTATCGCCGCAAAATGGAATACGTCCCCGAATCGTTCTATCTTCAATCCGTATTCTCTTTTCAGCCAGTCTGCGTCTTCCTGAAGCTTGTTTAAAAATTTTCTAATATCCGTTCGAAAGAAAAACAAACGTTCGTCTTTACCGAAAACTTCGATATCCTTTAATTTTTTCGAAACCGGGTCTTCGAGCCATGTGGTCGGATGAGTTCCGACCGACAGGTCGTCGACCATTATAACATAATCTCCGGTGCGTTTGAGTAGTTGTTTGACGGTATTTCTGCCTACGAATCCGCAGGCTCCTGTTACGAGGTGAAATTTCATAATACGATTCCTTTTTCTTTTACCGTAAAAATAAGAATTTTTAGCGTTTATACTTCAATCCGAAGTGTTTTCCGGCGGATTGCCACCGTAAAATCAAACTGCTTTTCGGAAAGAAATTCAGCAAGTTTGTCGGTATCAAAACGATTTTACCGTTGCTTCAACAGTTAATTTGCCGTTTTTCCTGAAGAAAAGGTCAACTTTAATTGTATCTCCCGCTTTTAAATCTTTCGTTGCGCCAATGAGCATTATATGATGTCCGCCCGGCTTAAAACTTACGCTCGATTCAGGGGGAATTTCGACATGGTCAACTTCCCTCATGCCCATCATGTCGTCGCCGGCTTTGTAGGTTTCGTGAATTTCCACTATTTGCGCCGCCGCCGATTTAGCCGTATAAAGAGTATCTTCCGAATCGCCCGTATTCGAAATTGTCATATAAAGAGCGGAATTATGCCCAGAAGCCGCAGGACGCGCCCACGCATTTTCGATTTTTAATTTCGATTGTTGCGCGTTTAATAATATCGGCAGAAAAATGGTCAACAATAATATTCTTTTCATAACGCTTTGCTCCGCTTACATTAATTTTTTGATATCCGCATATATTTCTTCTAGATTAAGTTTACTGCCGGGATAGTTTTTTCTCACCACTCCATCCCGGTCGATTAATTGGATTCTGTCGGTGTGAACGTAATAATAGATCTTTTTTCCGTCGGCTAATGTCGTCGAATCGCCGGGTACGGCCAGGACTTCAACGGTTTTCATTAACGAATCGATTTCGCTTCGGCTTCCCGTAAGAAATTCCCAGTTGTCGGTGTCGAGATTTCTTATTTCCGCGTATTTTTTCAGAACTTCGGGAGTGTCGTTCGCCGGATCGAAACTGATCGACACGAAATTTACGTCCCTTATTCCTTCCCGCTTCAACATTTCTTTCAATAGACGCATGTTGTTTGTGGTAAGCGGACAGATATCGGGACAGTTTGTAAAGATATAACCCGCGACGGTTATTTTTCCTTTGATATTCTGCGGGAAAACAACATTCTTGCCGTCCTGATTGACAAGATGGAATTCGTATCGGGAAAGGTCGATCAATTCCGGAAAATTGCCGCCGCATGCGATTAATATCGCCAATAATGGAATTATTTTAATTAATTTCATATTTAGTTATTTTGAAATATCCAAAAGTAATAATAACTAATTGGGATTTTAAATGAAACGTTTCTTTACGATTGTTCTTTTTCTTGCAGCGGGGTTTTTAAACGCCCAGGACACGTTGAAAATTATGACTTATAATATTCATCAATATACGCCTTATAACCCTACGGCCGACAATCCGGACAGACTTGATTGGGACAATCCCGCGTTGAAATACGTTATAAATGAAATCGATCCCGATATACTGGTTTGTCAGGAAGTTGTCGATAAAGCTTCCGTTAATCAGTTTATGGAATATGTGCTTGAGTATAAATATAAAGCGGCGGAATTTATCGCTTCGACCGGAATGAACAGCGCTCTTTTTTATAAAGAAGACAGAGTTGAATCGCTTGGAAATATAATTCACGACGCAGTAACAAGACCGATTAACGAATTTCCCGTGGTAAATAAAACCACGGGCGACACGCTTATTATTTTTTCCGTGCATTTAAAAGCAAACGAAAGATACGGCGATAACAGCGAAAATTTGTACAAACGGTTTCTTCAGGCAAACGTATTGCGAAACGTTACTTCCCGGTATTCCGAAGACAAAGATTATATTGTTTTGGGCGACTTCAATACGCTCAACGGTTCAGAAGCGGCTATAGTTAAATTGACGGACCGTTCTTTCCCGGGTTATTTTATCGACCCGATCGATGCAATCGGAGAATGGAACGACAATCCGCTTTTCAAGCATACGCACAGTTATTCCGCCACCGAGTTGACAAACCGGTTCGATATGATACTTATTTCACAGGCGGTTAAAGACCCGGGAGGAATCGAATATATAGACGGCTCGTATACAATCGTGGGAAACGACGGCAATCATTTCGGGATGCCGGTAAATTCCGGTTCGAATCATTTCGGAATCGAGCTGGCGGACTCTTTAATCTCAGCCAGCGATCATTTGCCGGTTTATGCGCTTTTTAAATTCGATCGGCTGCAGAACGTTTCGGCCGGAACGGAAATTCCCCTCGGTTTTGAATTATACCAGAATTATCCGAATCCTTTCAATCCGTCGACAATAATTAAATTCAAACTCGAATCGGGCGGGTACGTAAAACTGATCGTGTTCGATATGCTTGGCAGGGAAATAACAAATATCGCCGACGGATATTACCCGCCGGGTTTATATAAATTCAATTTCGATTCCGACGGCTTTAATCTTCCTTCTGGAATTTACTTTTACAGGTTTATTTATAACGGCTATTCAACCACGAAAAAGATGACGTTAATAAGATGAAAAGGTTCCGATTGGTTTTGCATGCGTGCTTTTGCATGATGCCATTGTTATACGGAATTAGTCCCGCCCAGAATTTACCGAATTCGATTTATGCGGAGGTGTTTGGCAATGCCGGCGGATATTCGATCAATTATGAAAGAATCGTATTTGAAAATTTGAGCGTCAGAGCCGGCTTTATGTTTGTTTCTGACGCAAGCGCGTTCCCGGCGCTGGTTAATTACAGAATTTACGCGGGTGAAAATTATTTTTCGGTAGGAGCGGGAATTCTAAGCTGGCATGTTTATTCGAATTATAAAATAATGAACGACGAATCGTTAGAAGGTTCGGGACTGATGTTTACAGCGCGATTAAATTACACGTTGGTCGCGCGTAACGGATTGTTTTTAGGAATAAGTTTTACTCCGTTTTTATTCGACGGAAAGATTATTCCGTTCGGAGGATTTTCGTTCGGAAAGGAATTTTGATTTATAAACAGAAGGATAAATCAGCTATAATTTTCATAAATTTGTCTGGATAAAATACAGGAGAACTATGGACGGCAAAACAATTCTGATTACAGGCGGAACGGGTTCGTTCGGAAAGAAATTCGTTGAAACCGTATTAAAAAGACACACACCGAGGAAAATTATTATTTACAGCAGGGACGAACTGAAGCAGTTCGAAATGCAGCACAATCCCACCTACAGAAAAGAAGGCGTACTGATGCGTTATTTTATAGGCGATGTAAGAGATGAAGAAAGGCTCAAGAAGGCAATGGAAGGCGTCGATTACGTAGTTCACGCGGCGGCTTTAAAGCAGGTACCCGCCTGCGAATACAATCCGTTCGAAGCCGTTAAGACAAATGTGATCGGCGGACAAAATGTAATCAATGCCTGCATCGAAAAAGGCGTCAGAAAAGTAATTGCGCTCAGTACCGATAAAGCCGCCGCGCCGGTCAATCTTTACGGAGCCACCAAACTGACATCCGATAAACTTTTTATTGCCGCAAATAATTTCAAAGGCGCTCACGATATTAAGTTTTCCGTTGTGCGCTACGGGAATGTGATGGGCAGCCGCGGTTCGGTAATTCCCTTCTTTCTTCAAAAAAGGAAAGAAGGAGTTTTGCCCGTTACCGACGAAAGAATGACGCGCTTTAATATTACTCTTCAACAGGGAGTCGATTTCGTTCTCGAAAGTTTTAAAAGAATGTGGGGCGGCGAACTCTTTGTGCCAAAAATTCCTTCTTACAGAATTTTAGACCTTGCAAAAGCAGTGGCTCCCGAATGTAAAGTGGAAGTGGTCGGCATTCGTCCGGGCGAAAAAATCCACGAAGAAATGATTACTCAGGCGGACGCGCTCAATACACTCGAATTCGACGATTATTTCGTAATACTGCCGTCGGTTCAATTGGGCAACGATCCGAATCTCAAATTGTGGGATACCGAGGAATTCAGATTGAAAAGCAACGGTCAACCGGGAAAATTCTGTGAATACGGCTTTTCATACAACAGCGGAGCCAATCCGCATTTCCTGACGGTTGAAGAGTTGCGCGAATTAATCGAGAAAAACGTTGTAGTAGCCTGAAGGAAATTTATATGAAATCGAAAACTTATTCATACGGAAAGCAAAATATAGACCACGACGACATTGAAAGGGTAGTTGAAGTTCTCAAATCCGATTGGCTTACGCAAGGACCGAAGGTAAGCGAATTCGAAAAAGCATTGTCGGAAAAATTCGGCTCTCAATATGCCGCCGCCTGTTCGAACGGTACAGCCGGATTACATTTGATTGCTCTAGGACTCGGCTGGTCGAAGGGAGATGTAATCATTACAACCCCGATAACATTTCTTGCAAGCGCCAACTGCGCAATCTATGTAGGCGCAAACGTCGACTTTGCGGATATCGACGAGCGTTACTACACAATCGATCCTGAGAAACTCGAGGAAAAAATCAAATATTACCGCGCAAAAAACATTAACGTTAAAGCCGTGGTTGCAGTCGATTATGCCGGACATCCGTGCGACTGGGAAGCTTTAAAGAGCTTAAAGAAAAAATACGGATTCCAGCTTATAAACGATTACTGCCACGCGCCGGGAGCGGAATATAAAAACGATTATCATTATGCCGTTAATTATGCCGACGCGGTCAATATGAGTTTCCATCCGGTTAAACATTTCACTACCGGAGAAGGCGGAGCCGTACTATCGAACGACCGGGAATTTATCGACAGAGTCAAAACATTCAGAACTCACGGCGCAACTAAAGACCCTCGCATACTCGAAAAAATCGACGGCCCCTGGTACTACGAAATGCACGACGTAGGATTCAATTACAGGATTACGGATTTTCAATGCGCGCTCGGAATTTCTCAATTAAAAAAACTCGATTCGTTTATTACTGAAAGAAGAAAAATTGCCGGATATTACGATAAATTTTTTGAGAACGACGACAGATTCATAATTCCTAAGGTTAACGAAAATTCCAAACATGCGTACCATCTTTATTCCTTGCAGATAAAATTCGACGAACTCGGAATTTCTAAAAAGGAATTTTTCGATAAAATGAAAGAGAAGAATATCTTTCTGCAGGTGCATTATATTCCCGTTCATCTTCAACCGTTTTACAGAAAAAAATTCGGCTTCAAGGAAGGAGATTTCCCGATAGCGGAGATATTCTATAAAAGGGAAGTATCGATTCCGATTTATCCCGGACTTAATGAAGAAGACCTGGAGTATATTATCGAATCAATAGTCGGCGCGCTCGATTCAATGAAATGAAAATATCAATTATTACAGAAGGATTTCAGAATACCGGATACGGTCATATCACAAGGTGTCTCTCGCTGTATCAGGCGTTCGAGGAAAGAAGAATTATACCCCGTTTCTATATCAACGGCGACGATAAATGCGCTTCGTATTTAAATGGCGCCCGTTTCGAAATTATTGACTGGCTGAATCATCCCGCTCAATTGATTAAGAAAATAATCAACAGCGATTTTGCTATAATCGATTCTTATCTTGCCGGCAGAGAGTTTTACGAAAAAATATCGAATTTTTGCGAACGTCTACTTATAATTGACGATAATCTCCGAATCGATTATCCCGAATCGATTATATTGAACGGAACAATCAATGCGGAGAATTTTCCGTATCAAAAAAAAACGGGCTACGATTTTCTTCTCGGTTCCGAATATATACCGATTAGAAAACCGTTCTGGGATTCCGCGCAGCGTAAATACAATAAAGAAATAAAAAACATTCTGATTACATTCGGCGGGCAGGATGTTAGGAATCTTACCATCCCCGTTGTGAAATTAGTCGGGGAAATTAATCCGGAAGCGGTAATTCATGCGGTATTCGGCAATAAAGAAAACGGCGAAATCGAAAAGTTGAAAGAGCTTTATAAAGACGTAAAATTTTATAACCTGCTGAACGCCCAACAGATTAAAGAATTGATGCTGACCGCCGATGTTGTTATTACCGCTGCGGGTCAAACATTATACGAGCTCGCCGTTACCGGAACTCCGTCAATCGCGGTTGTTGTTGCGGATAATCAGAAAAACAATATCCTCGAATGGAGCAAATCCGGCTTTCTGATTGAACCGATTTTTTACAATGAAATTAATTGTATGAAAAAAATTGCCGAACAGCTTCAAAAATTCAAGTCGATCGGCATCCGCAAAAAATGCGGCAGCGCCGGCAGAAAAAAAGTGGACGGACAGGGCAGCCGCCGGGTCGTTTCCTATCTTATCGAAAGAAAATGCGCTGTCGATAAATTTTATTTGAGAAAAGCCGTATCTGAAGATTCTGAAATTGTATACGAATTGTCGAACGATCCGTCGGTAAGGTTGCAGTCGATTAACAAAAAACCGATAGCGTGGGATGAACATACGATATGGTTCGACGGAAAAATAGACGATAATAATTATTTGTTTCTGCTGGCGTTCGACCGCGAGGATAATTTTATCGGACAGATTCGCTTCGAAATAGAAAACAATTCCGCCGTTGTAAGCATAAGCCTGACGGAAAATTTCCGCGGGAAAGGACTTTCCAAAAAAATTATTAAAGAAGGTTCGCGCAGATTATTCAATGAATATCAAAATGTAGGCTCGATAACCGCATACATACTGCCTCATAACAGCGCGTCCCTGCGGGCGTTCGAAGCCGCGGGATATAAACCCGACGGCGAAGAATTGATTAATAACGAACTGTTCAAAAAGTTTCTACTTGAGAGGTGACAAAGTGATTATAGAAAATTTCGACACGGATAAAAAAGTCTTTATCATTGCCGAGCTTTCCGCAAATCACAATCAGAATTTTCAGACGGCAATCGACTCAATCAAAGCAATCAAGGAGTGCGGAGCCGACGCCGTAAAGCTCCAAACGTACACGCCCGACACAATCACAATCGACTGCGACAACGAATATTTTCAAATAAAGCAAGGCACTATCTGGGACGGAACCACATTATATCAGCTTTATCAAAAAGCTTATACGCCGTGGGACTGGCAGCCGCATCTGAAAAAAATTGCCGGGGAACTCGGACTTATCTGTTTTTCGTCGCCGTTCGACAAAACGGCGGTTGATTTTCTTGAAGAGATGAATGTGCCCGCCTATAAAATCGCTTCATTTGAAATAACCGACATACCGCTGATCGAGTACGCCGCATCGAAAGGAAAGCCGATGATAATTTCGACGGGCATTGCAACCGAAGAAGATATAAGAGACGCCATCGACGCTTGTAAACGAATGAACAACGATCAGATTGCGCTTTTGAAATGCACTTCTTCCTATCCGGCTCCAATCGAGGATGCAAACCTGAATACAATTCCGTATATGAAAGAAAAATTCAATACGGCGGTCGGATTGTCCGACCACACGATGGGAACCGTTGCGCCCGTAGTCGCTGTGGCGCTCGGCGCCAGAATTATAGAAAAACATTTTATCCTGGATAGAAACTTAGGCGGTCCGGATTCGGCATTTTCGCTTGAACCCGACGAATTCAAAAAAATGGTTGAAGAGATCAGAAACGCCGAAAAAGCCCTGGGCAAAGCCTCGTTCGAAATTAATGAAAAAATAAAAAAAAGCAGAACGTTTGCGCGCTCGCTCTTTGTCGTAAAAGATATAAAAGCCGGCCAGCCGCTTACGGAAGAAAACGTCCGATCGATTCGTCCTTCCTACGGATTGCATCCGAAATATTTGAAACAAATTTTAGGAAGAAAAGCTAAAACGGATATAAAAAAAGGAACTCCTTTGAAGTGGGAGCTATTCGAATGAATGATTTGTCGTTTGTTTTGCTAAATTAATGGAGAACTAATTTTATCGAATCATATGCGCTTGAGCGAAAGAGATATTGAAATTATTAAAAAGGCAACGAAAAAATTTTTCGGAGAGAATGCTTCTGTCTATTTGTTCGGCTCGCGTACGGACGATTCAAAAAAAGGGGGCGATATTGATTTGTATATCGAAACAAATGTCTTTCAAAATATAATAGACAGAAAAATAAAAATGCTGGCTGAACTACACAAAGAACTGGGCGAACAGAAAATCGATATTATAATAAATAATTTTTCAAGTAAAAAATTTATATATCATGTGGCAAAAAGCGAAGGTATACGGTTGTGAGCAAAAACAAATTTATACTCGAATCCGTAATCAAAGAGTGTAATCTGCATCTTAAGAGAATGGATTATGCTTTTAGAAAGCTTAAACTGCGTTTTCCATATTCTACCGACAATTTGTCTCAACTTAACGACGATGAAATTGCGCTTATGGATCAGCTCATTTACAGGTTCACTAAATTGCAAGATGCAATTGGCAATAAACTATTTAAATGTGTTTTGATTATGCTGGACGAAGAAGTTGCAAATAAATCTCAGATAGATATTTTCAATCGTTTAGAACAATTGGAAATCATTAGCGATTATGAACGATGGAAAAGTTTGAGAGAACTAAGGAATGAATTATCGCATGAGTATGGAGAAAATGACAACGAATCAGCTGAGAAAATTAATTTATTGTTTGAAAAAATACCCGACTTGAAAAATTATCTCGATGAGATAATGAAATATTTGAATAAGAGGCAATTTTTGCAGTGAATATTTAGCGCAAAAATTTCCATACGATTCATATCCTAAATAAAGTGGCAAAATAAAAAAAGGAATTTATGAGAAGAAAAACCGTTACAAATTACGTGTGCGCCATAGTTCAAGCCCGCATCGGTTCTACGCGGCTGCCGGGAAAAATTTTCAAAGAACTCGAAGGCAAACCGATTTTATGGCACGTTGTTAATCGCCTTTCGCACTCGAAAAAAATTAAAAATATTATTGTGGCGACTACGGACTTGCCCGAAGACGACGCTACCGAAGAATTTTGTGAGAAAAATAAAATCGATTGTTTCAGAGGAAGTTCCGAAGACGTGCTTTCAAGATACTACCAGGCGGCTGTAGACTATGAAGCCGATACGATTGTTCGCGTCACTTCCGACTGCCCCGCAATCGATCCGGTCGTAATCGACAAAATGATCGATAAATATTTGCGTCTGAATGAGACTGAGAAAGTCGACTACTTGAGCAATACAATCAAAAGGACATTCCCGCGCGGATTGGACGCTGAAATATTTTCTTTTGAAGCGCTTGCCGAAGCTTTCAGGTGCGCCAACGAAAAATACGAGCGCGAACACGTAACTCCGTATATTTATCAGCGCCCCGACATCTTCAAAATAGTCAGTTACGAAAACGATCGGGATTTTTCTTTTCACAGGTGGACGGTGGATACCGCGGATGATTACGAACTGATGAAACAAATTTATAAAAATCTGTATAAGCCGAATAAGCTCTTTTATTTCGAAGACGTACTCAAATTATTTGAGAAGAAGCCGGAGCTGATTAAAATAAATCAAAAAGTGAAACAAAAGAGTCTGGGCGAATAACTTGAAAGGCTTCGCCGGATAAACGACGAAGCCTTTAAAATTAATTGAGTCCGCAAGTTCCAGTTGTGCAGCCGCCGAATGAAGGCACGCCGCAGCTGCCGTCGGAACACCCCGCCGAAGAGTCGAATGAAGCGCTTTCGGTTGAAGCGCTGAATGAAGAAAGGAGCTTTTTATAATTTTTGGAGTTGCAATCCGGGCATTCAACCTCGCCGGGATTGGTTATCGACTTATGAAAAATTTCATATTTTTTTCCGCAGTCATTGCACTTGTATTCGTAAACTGGCATGGATGATTCTCCTTATTTGATTATTTCCGTATCGATGGTTCCGATATTTTCGAGTTCTGCGTGAATTTCATCTCCCGGCACAACTCTGCCGACTCCTTCCGGCGTGCCTGTAAATATAAGATCGCCTTTTTCGAGAGTCATTTTAGACGAGATGTATTTTACTATTTTTACCGGGTCGAACATCATATTTTTTATGGATGAGTTTTGTCTTAATTCTCCGTTGACCGAAAGTTTGATGGTTTCGTCGCCTCTAAGTTTATAATCTTTTTTCAATACAAATTCCGACAGAACCGCGGCGGTATCGAAACACTTGGAAAGAGTCCACGGGTCGCCTTTCTCCATAAATTCTTTTTGAAGGTCTCTCAACGTCATGTCGAGTCCTGCGGCATATCCCGCTATAGCTTCTTCTGCGGCTGAATCGTCGGCATTTTTGACCGTATTACCGATTAAAAGAACAAGCTCCGCCTCATGATGAAGATTTTCGGAGTAATCGGGATGAATTACTTTCTCGCCCGAGTAAATTACATTCGATGCCGCTTTCAGAAAGATAACCGGAAATTCAGGCGCTTCATTTCCGAGTTCCAATGCGTGCGCTGCATAGTTTCTGCCTACGCAGACGATTTTTCCAATCGGAATTTCGTCGTTGCTGTTTTTGATTTTTAAATATTTCATGACTACCGTTAGATGATTGTTGATTAAATTGGTTTCAGCGTATTAATTTTTCTTTTCGAACAATAATTCCGTGAAAATAAAATCGGGGGAATTGGGAACTTCCAGAGTGAACCGCTTTACGTTTCCTTCGAAGTCCATGTCGAATTTTATCCAACCGCGCGTCAAAAATTCGTCTTTCCAATCGATAAAGAAAGTGTCGTAATGATAATGATTCAGAACGCCTCTGAAAGTAGGCGTGGGAATAAATTGCAAAAAGAGTTTGCCGTCTTTCATGCTTACTTCGGCTTCGCCGTACATTTTATCTTCGTATTTGCCGCAATATTTTTCGAGCGGAAGCGAAGGCGATGTGTTTTTAACTCTGACTTCTTCCCGTCTTTTGAGTTCGTCTTCGTACTTTTGAAGGCGTTCGTTCCATTTTTCTATCATAATTTTATTATAATCCTTCGGCTCTGCGCCCGTAAACAAATCGACTATATAATCGCGTATGGCGGATACCATTCCCGTTTCCATATTGCTCAATACGGCAAAGCCGACATTTTCTTCGGGTATTAGCGCCACGGTCGAAATCATACCCGGCATTCCGCCACCGTGATAGAGCATTCGTTTCCCGTTGCGGTATCTTATAAACCAGCCCAAACCGTAATTCATTTCGCCGAATGCAGTCTGATTCGACCACATTTCTTTCGACTGCTCTTCGCTAAATATTACGAGACTGTCGATTTTACCTCGATTAAGTTGAAGACGAATCCACTGAGCCAAATCGTTAACCGAAGAATTGATTCCGAGCGCCCCGCTTGCATTGTCTTTTTGAATGTCGGTATAAACTTTAATCTCGCCGTCTTTTTTGTAATGAGCCCTCGCTTTGTTTTCGGAAACGGCTAGTTCTTTGTACGACGTGTTTGTGTTGACCATTTTCAAGGGAAGCAGGAAATGCTCTTTTATAAAATCTCCCCACGAAGTATCGGTTACGGCTTTGATAATTTCCGCCGCCGTAATAAACATAATATTTTGATATCCGTATTTCGAACGAAAACTCGAAACCGGTTTAAGGCGCCGCGCTCGTCGAACGACTTCCTTCCGATCGTAATTCGAACCGAGCCACAAAAAATCGCCGCTGAATGTAGCCAATCCGCTCCGGTGAGTTACAAGATCGCGAATTGTAATTTCATTTGTAACCCACGGGTCGTACATCTGAAAATCGGGAAGATAGTCGATCACTTTGTCGTCCCAATTTATTTTCCCTCTGTCTACCAGAATTGCAAGCGCTGCGGTTGTAAATGCTTTCGAACAGGAAGCTATTACAAAAAGGGTGTTTTGATCGACTTTCTCGTCTTTGCCGAACTCTCTTACTCCGTATCCTTTGGCAAAAATAACCGAATCGTCTTTTACTATCGAAACCGCAAAACCGGGCATCTCCCAGTCTGCCATTGAATTTTGGATGTATTCGTCTAGTTGTTTCAGCTTGTCCGTTTGAGCATGTAAAACATACCCGGACAGAAAGAGGAGGATTAGCAGAAAGTTTCTTGTCTTCATTCTAGTTCCGATAAATTGTTCATTAGTAAGTGAAATATAAGAATAGCGTTACTTTTTTAGAAAGGGGATATTTAATTAATCAACGAGCTCGCTTGTATTTTCCCATCAGTACGGCTTCGCCTAAAATATGCCCTTTCATCAATCCGAGCAGTTTTTTCTTCGTCATTTTATCGTCGGCTGTTAAAACCGTATCGAGCGCGTAGATTTTGAAATAGTAACGATGAATTCCTGAAGGCGGACACGGACCTCCGTACAAATTGAGTCCCCAATCGTTCAGTCCTTCGACAGAATTCGGAGGAATTTGTTTCTTGTTCGAAGCTCCTTCGGGAAGATAATCGAGCTCGGGAGGAATATTATACAATATCCAATGTACCCAGTCGCCTGCAGGAGCGTCGGGGTCGTCGTTTATCAATGCAAGCGATTTGGCGCCTTCGGGTATGTTGTTCCATTTCAAGGGAGGCGAAACGTTTTCTCCGTCGCATGTATAACGAACGGGTATTGTGCCTTCGTTTTCGAAGGCCGGCGAAATCAATTCGAATTTCATTGCCACCTCCGTATTGTAATTGTCGCCGAGAAAGGCTGTTAAAATAATTGTTAGTAATTATTTCGTCATGCCGAGAGCGATAATATTTTTTCCTTAGAAAAGAAATTCGGAAATTTGCGCACGATGCACTGACCGATCATTTCGGCTATTTCGTCCGGGTTCATTAAATTGGTGTTAATAACTGCATGATAAAGAAGCGGGTCTTCGATATTTTTATGGAAGAATTTCCAGATATACTGTTTGCGCGCATCGTCTTCTTCGCGAATAAAATCCGACGCTTTTTTGTAATCGAGATTATAAAGGCGGCAGGCGTTTTCAATTCTGTAAGACAAAGGTGCAACCAGTCGAATGTGAAACGCGTTTTTTCTTTTGGCGGTAATGATGTTTGCGCCTCTGCCCACGATAATTACATTGCCGAAGTCGGCTAATTTTAATATTGTCTGGGATATTTTTCTGTGCAAAAGAATTTTCGAAGGCGTAACTCCTAGCAGTTCGCCGAACCACGTTTCGATTTTGGGAGGTTTTTCTTCGTGTAAATATTTTCTGAAATGATCGGGCAGTTGATGGTCTTCCATTATTTTTTCTATCAATGCTTTGTCGAAATACGCCCAATCGTCGTAACCCTCGATTGCTCTTTTGTTGAAATATTCCACGAGCTTTTCGCAGATTACCGCGGCTCCAACTCCGGTTTCCCTCGAAATTGTGATTGCCGGACCGGGATTTAATTTCCGGTGATGAATTCGCGCCTCTTCCGAATCCCTGTAATGCTTTTCAATATAAATGCGAGCTTTTTCGTATGCCCCGAGAACCTTCATTGTCCACCCCCTTGTTTTGTTGGAAATCAGGATGTGGAGAGTTCGCCTAAAATCTAATAAAAAGTCAGGTCAAAGTGAATAGAAATATCAAAGGATAAACGCACACTGTATCCCGAATATTTAATAAATATCAATAAAGCGGCATACGGAAAACTTACGGTAGATACGCCGCTTTGTTGATGTCCTCTAATCTTTTTATTTTGACCGGCGGATCGAGATATTTATCGAGAAAGCCGTAAATCTTAATTCTGATTTGGCGCGCAGCTTTTGTATCGAGTCGGTCAAACGAATGTCCTCCCGGCATATCTTTGAAAATTTCGTACTCGAATTTTTTACCGGCGGCTTTTAACGATTTAATAAGATGCTCCACCTCCAGAACGTTAACGTCTTCGTCGTTTGTATTCGTATGAATCAAAAGAGGCGTTTTTAATTTTTCCGCATTCCACGCGGGCGAACGTCGTCTGTATTCGTTAACGTTTTCATCGGCTGTTTGTCCGATATGATAGTCAGCCGAATAGAGAGCTCTGTAGCTGTCGTCTTTGTATCCCATGCGTGCAATCAAATCGCTTACGGGAACGCCCGCAAAGCAGACCTTATAATTTTCCGGATGCTCGAAGACGTTCATCAATGCAATCAATCCGCCGTGGCTCCAGCCGATAATACCGACGCGGTCTTTGTCCGCAAAGTCGTAATTTTCCAGAACAAATTGCCTGCTGGCGTTAACGTCTTCGATTTCGAGTCCGCCGTAATCGATTTTTTCATAAAAAGATTTTCCGTATCCGGTGCTGCCGCGGTATTCCGCAGCCACTACGATATATTTTTGATAGATCAATTCTCTAATGATATGCGTGTAGTAAGTGCTGAAATTTGCATGAACTCCGCCGTGCGGAAATACAATTACGGGATACTTTTTGGAATAATCGATTCCTTTTGGGATGAAGATATAAGACCAGAATTTAACGGGATTGCCGGCGCCCTGTCCTGTCGGATTCTTTTCTTTCCAAAGAGGAGGTCCGGTAAGGAAGACTTTATCGATAAACGCCACATCGCCCACTCGCTGGAACCATATAATATCGTCAATCTTTTTTTCGAGTACATCGAGACGATGATCCAACGATTCGCTGCTGCTTTTGAGAGCTTTCAGTTCTTCTTTGACATCCTGAGCGAATAACGTCGTAAATGAAATTAATATCATAAGTAAGATTTTCATGACTGCCCCTTTAAATAATTATTGGTAACAAATTAAAGAATTAATTCAAAAAAATGAAGGAGGGCTTTTCGTTCTGACGTTTTGGGGTTCAACGTTCTTGGTTTTGGGGTTCTTGGTTTGGGCGTTCAATGTTCTTCGTTTTGGAGTTGGTGGTTTGTCATTCAGAGTTATACAACAAAGAACGACAGTACTTCCGCACAACCGCACCTCAGCGCTTCTAACGCCCGCACCTCAGCGCTCCTAACGCCCGCACACCCGAACGACGAACGCCCACGTCTTTGCGACCCCAGAATGCGGGGGAAACAAACTCTAAACAAAACTTCGTCTTTGCGAGGAGCGAGCAAAGCGAACGACGAAGCAAACTCTGATGAATTCCAGTGAGATTACTTCGCCCGCTGAAAGCGGGGCTCGTAATGACAAATAGCGATACACCCACTACGGGAAAAAGAAAACTCTGAAAGGACAGCCAGCTGTCTTTGCGACACCGCAGAATGCGGGGGAAGCAAACCTAAATGAATACAAGTGAGATACTTCCCCCGCCTGCGGCGGGGTCAGTATGACAAAATAATGCATAGGAACATCGGGAAGGAAACGCAGTGAATTTAACAAGTCCCGCGCCTTGCACTGCGCCGCTTACGGTTAACGCCGCGGGGCGATGGCTCAAGAGCCGCCGTAAGGTCGGTAAACAAATCTATTGTTATACTTCATTAAAATCAAATAGAGGATAACTGAGAAGGCATTGCGATTTGCTTTCTCCCGACTATGCCGGTATTTATTCGGAATTAACTTTTAGACGTTATAACAAAGTATGCTCTGAAGGAATAAAACCAAGTGGGAGATTATTAAGCGTAGCCCTTTTGCAAGTCCCGCGCCTTGGGCTACACCGCTTACGGTTAACGCCGCGGGGCGATGGCTCAAGAGCCGCCGTAAGGTCGGTAAACAAATCTATTGTTATACTTCATTAAAATCAAATCGAGGATAACCGGGAAGACATTGCGATTTGCTTTCTCCCAACCTTGTCGGGATTTCTTTGACATACCTGTCCGTCTCTGACGGATTAAAACCAACCCAGCGCCTGATGAACATCTTTCTTCAAATAATGTTCTGGGTGTGATTGCAATAAACAATTCCGGAGAAGCTACATCAAAGAGTTCAATCGTTGTCGTAATCGCGGAAGGAGTCCGGTTCGCTCGGCTTGATAATTCTGTTAGCAATTTTAACGGCAATTATCAACGCTATCAAGAATAATACTGTTTCCATGTAATTCATTTTAAAAATCTGTCGGCAATACAAACGGATATAACTTTCGGTCGAATAATAGCAAACATTTCACGAAACATCCAGTAAAATTCCGCGTGTCTTCATAAAGCGTTTTTATCAAACATAAAATAAGCGCGTTTTACCGCCGCATATTGACACGGTAATTTTTTATTTCTATTTAATAACATATTTTTGTCTCAAACAAATTTCGGATAATATGAGACCATTAAGGATAGAATTACACAAGCAGGATTATTTGGAAATCGAGTGGGACGACGGAAAGATTCATAAATATCCCTTGAAATTTTTGAGGGACGAATCGCCCGACGCCGGCAATAAAGGCGAAACGATTTTATGGAAGCATTACGCACCGCCGCCGAAAGGTCCGGAAAAACCCGGAATGTATGAGATCGAAAGTATTACTCCCGTCGGCAATTACGCAATTCAAATAAAATGGAAAGACGGATACGACTACGGTATCTACTCGTGGGAAGCGCTGCGTAAATTCGGCGAATATCTCGAACTGAAAGACAATCTTCATCAGGATTTCGATAATCACTGATAATTCAAGAGTGTTTCGTATTCCCTCTTGATTATTTTGCGCGCTTCTTCGACGTGTCTTTCTTCCTGACGGATTCCCGAAACTACGAGTCGAATTGTAAATTTGTCGTTCAAAACCGTATGAGTAAGAAATAATTCGCCCGTAGAATTTATACGCTCCAGCAAAAGTTTGTTGAATTTGTTCAAATCTTCTTCTTTCAATCCCGGAGGAACCGCTCTGAAACAAACGGCGCTGAACGGAGATGGCGCCAGCAATTCGAATCCGGGCGACTCTCTTATCCAGTCGGCAAAAGATTGAGCCAGACGAATATGTTTTCTTAAAATTTCCTTCAATCCTTCGACGCCGAAATATCTGATTACGAACCAGAGTTTAAGAGCGCGGAATCGTCTGCCCAGTTGAATGCCGTAATCCATCAGATTTTCAACTTCCGCATCGACTTCCGTTTTGAGATATTCCGGCACAAGCGAAAACGCCCTCTTCAGTGTTTCGGGGCGTTTTGTATAAAACACGCTCAGGTCAATCGGAACGAAGAGCCATTTATGAGGATTCGTTACTATCGAATCGGCGTTTTCGATGCCCTTGAAATGTATTTTCATTTCCGGCAGCATGGCGGTTACTCCGGCATAGGCGGCGTCGACGTGAAGCCACAAATCGTACTTACGGCATACCGAACTTATTGCATCGACAGGATCGACGCTCGTTGTGGAAGTAGTGCCGATTGTGGCAACGACGCAAAAGGGTTCGATCCCCATTGCAATGTCTTCGTTGATCGCTTTTTCCAGTTCTCCGGGAATCATTTTGAATTCCCGATCGACTTTAATTTTTCGAATGCCGTCAATTCCGACACCGAGAGCAATCGCGGCTTTTTCTATCGAAGAATGCGCTTGTTCGGAACAGTATAATCTCATAGCCGGAAGCGAGCTCATTCCTTTTGTTCTCGATTCTGGAAATTTATAATCCCGCGCCGCGGCTATACCGTGAAAAGAACTTATCGACGCCGTATCGTAGATTATTCCTTTAAAATTCCCGGGCAATCCGAGCATCGAACGATACCATTCGAGCGTTTTTGCTTCCACTTCGGTAAGCGCGGGAGAAGATTTCCAGACCATTCCGTTCGAATTGAATGTCGAACTTACGATATCCGCCAGGATTCCCGGACCGCTGGCGGTCGACGCGAAGTACGCCATGAATTTGGGATGCTGCCAGTGCGTAATTCCGGGCATTACAATTCGATCGACGTCTTCAAGAATCTTATCAAACTCTTCGCCGAAGTCAGGCGGCGAGTCGGGCATCCGTTTTTTAATTTCGCCCGGTTTAATATCGGGCAGCACGCGATACATTTCGATATCTTTTAAATAATGTTCCGCCCATTCGATTACCCGTTTGCCGGCGGCGGAAAATTCTTCCGGCGTCATGTCCGATATTCTTTTGGGCATTCTAAAACCTCGCTTTTGTAAGCCAATTGGAAATTATTCTCGCCAGTTCAATTCTTCTGTCGGCAAACGAATGACCGCAGTGGAGAATATGTTCTTCAAGCAACTCGGCGCCCGTCATTTTCAGCGAGGCTATTAGCGGCAGGTGATGGATTTCCAACGGCGCCGTTGTATCGTACTCCGCTCCGATAATCAGAAGGTTTTTCAAGGAAAGTTTGCTCGAATATTTCAACAGATTCCAGTCGTCGATATGATTTATCAACTGATTTAGAAGACCTTCGGCCGATGCGTTATTAACTATCGTAGCGGCAAATTTTATTTTCTCGACGCTCAGATTGTAAATTTCCTTATTAATCTTAAGCAGCTCCCCGAATGCCCCGGCGTTAAATCCCGCCATCGAAATTACGTTTTTTATTTCATCGTGAAAAACCGAATAATAGAGCGAAGCAAAACCTCCCATGCTGTGCCCGGCGAGTATAATTTTGCCGGTATCGGCTCTTAATTTTTCATTACCCCGGTTCGTCTTTATGAATTCTATTGCGGCGTCAAGATCATCCGGCAGGTGTTCCCAGGAATAGTCGCCCTGACTTCCCCAGCATCCTCTGTAGTGGAACGTCAGCACGTTAAATCCCTGCCGCCTGAAAACATGAGCCAAATCAAAATTATTTTCGTTGCCCGGGAATCCGTGAAGCAGAACGATAACCGGATGCGGTCCTTTTCCCGCTGCCGTAAAATACGTTCCAAGCAGTCTGGAACCTTTACTCTCAAAAGCTACCGGAATCATCGACGAGGGATATTCCGGATCATAATGTTTCGGGTCGTTTATAACCGGGTCGAAATTCATAACAATCTTTCCGTAATTATTTTATCGCTAATATAATAATTGAGAAGGAAATAAACGGGTCCGTTTAACGGCGACTCAATCAAAATTACTATGACGCCGCGTCTGCCGGATTTATACTCTCCTCCCGGCTTATTAATAAATGTAACGCTTTGGCTCTCATTGCTTATGCTTCCTCAACGGATTTATTAAAAAATATTAAACTCCAATTTCCATTTATTTTTTATCTTTGCACTTAAGTTTTTCACAAGGAACGGAATAAAATGAAATTCAGCAAATCGTTTTTGCCCACATTGAAAGAAACGCCCGCCGAGGCGGTTATACCGAGTCATATTTTGATGATACGCGCCGGTCTTGTCAGACAGCTTTCAGCAGGCATTTATACGTGGCTACCGCTCGGATACAAAGCGCTCAGGAAAGTTATGGACATTATCCGCGAAGAGATGAATGCCATCGGAGGACAGGAGTTCCATTATCCGGCATTGAATCCGAAAGAGATATGGGAACAGACAGGCAGAGTCGAAGCTTTCGGCGATATTATGTTTCACATTAAAAACAGAGATTACGTGCTTGCGCCCACTCACGAAGAAATAGTAGCATGGCATGCCAAAGGCGCGGTCGCATCATATAAAGAACTTCCTCAAATCTGGTATCAGATACAGACGAAATTCCGGAACGAGCCCCGTCCGCGTAGCGGCGTTATTCGGGGCAGGCAATTTATTATGAAGGATTCTTACTCGCTCGACCGTTCTTTTGAAGACCTCGACAAGTCGTATGAAATGCACGACAAAGCATACAGAAAAATATTCGACAGGTGCGGACTGAAATACTTTGTCGTAGGCGCGTCGAGCGGAGCCATGGGCGGAAGCAAATCGGAAGAATTTATGGTGCGCAGCGACGCCGGCGAAGATACAGTCGCTTATTGCGAAAAATGCGGATATGCGGCAAATGTGGAAGTGGCTCAATCGATAGCCGCGCCTGCCAAACGCCACGAAGAATCGAAAGAAATTTACGAAATTCATACGCCCGGCGTTAAATCGATCGACGAACTGTGCGAGTTCCTGAAAATCGACGAACACGAAACCGCCAAATCGAGAATTTATATCTGCGACGGCAAACCCGTCCTGGTATTAATGCTCGGCAACGACGAAGTTAACGAGACCAAACTTCAGGCTGCGCTCGGCGGAAACGTACGACCGGCTCATCCCGAAGAACTCAAAGAGATAACCGGCGCCGATGCCGGCTCGATAGGACCGGTCGGATTCAAACACAGAATCATTGCCGATAATTTGTTAAAAGACGCCAACAATTTATACAGCGGAGCAAATAAAAACGATTATCACATCGGCGGCATCGATCTTAAACGCGACGTTCCTCAAATAGAATATTTCAATCTGCGCACGGTCGAAAGCGGAGAAAAATGCGTCCGGTGCAATTCCACTCTCGAAGTCTTTAAAGCAATCGAGCTGGGCCACATATTCAAACTCGGCACAAAATATTCCGAAGCGCTCGGCGTGAATTATCTCGACGAAAACGGAAAAGAACATCCGGTTGTAATGGGAAGCTACGGCATCGGAGTCGAACGAGTTCTGGCTTGTTTCCTCGAACAGAATTATGACGAGCGCGGTATCATCTGGAAAAAACCTCTCGCTCCTTTCGACATACATCTTATCGGATTGAATATGAAAAACCAGACCGTGTCGGAAACTTCAGAGCAATTGTACAACGAACTTTCAAGCATGGGCTACGAAGTGCTTTTCGACGACAGACTCGACGCCAGCGCGGGATTCAAATTCAACGACGCCGACCTGCTGGGTATGCCCGTTCAATTAATCGTAGGCGAGAAGAATTTGAAAAATGGAAATGTGGAAGTGAAAATTCGTCAGTCCGGCGAAAAAATTATTGTTGAATTAAGCGAACTGAAGGATAAATTAAAAGAATTGCTCGACAAATAAATTTTATTGCGGGAAGATTAATGCGTCTTCCCGTTTTCCCTCTCCCGTTCAAAAGGCAAAATGAAACCGAAATTATATATTGTTTCGACACCTATCGGCAATTACGAAGACATTACGCTTCGCGCGTTGAAAATACTGCGCGGCTGCGATTTTATTATATGCGAGGAATACAGGGAAGCCAATCGACTTCTTTCGGAATATGACATTAAGAAAGAACTTTATTCGCTAAACGAACATAACGAAGAAGAAAACTCATATACGCTTTTGGAGAAAATACGGCAGGCCGAATCGGTTGCATTAATTTCCGATTGCGGTACGCCTTTGTTTTCGGATCCCGGAACTTTACTTGTTCAGCTTGCAATAAAAAACGGAATCGAAGTTATTCCCGTACCTGGCAGCAATTCTCTTATGGCGGCATTGGTCGGTTCCGGATTCGACTTCAAAAAATTTTATTATGCGGGCTGGATTTCGCCCAAAAAAGATTTACGCCGTCGCGATTTGATGAGATTGAAAGAAATAAAAGAATTGATAGTTTTGATGGATACTCCTTACCGCCTGGTTAAAATACTGGAAGATGTAAAAATGCATTTCGGGAGTTCCAAACAGGTCGTACTGGCGTATAATTTAACTCAAAAAGACGAAGAGTTTATAAGAGGCACTGCAGGAGAAACGCTGAATGTCGCCAAATCGCGTAATCTCAAAGGCGAATTTGTCTTGATTATTGATAACAGAAGATAATTCCTTGAATAGGTGTCCGATTTTTCATATGATTGCAGTTAACGAAATGAGAACTTTCGCACAATTGCGGATGTTTATTTAGTATAAAAAACGGAGAGATAAAATGTTAATGGTTCAGGACGTCGATTTAACGCCGAATCCGCAAGCGCTTAAATTCATATTGAATGAAAAACTACTTCAAAAAGAAACGCGCAGTTTCCAGAGCAAAGAAGAAGCCGAGAACGACCCGCTGGCAAAGGGGATATTCGAAATTCCGGGCGTCGTTTCGGTCTTTTATATGGATAAATTCATTACTATCGAGAAAGAGCCTTCGGCATCTTGGGGACAAATCCAGAAACCGCTGGTTGAATTCATCAAGAATTTCGACAAATCCCTGATTCCGCCGGAATCGGAATTGCCGGGAGTTAGTTCGGAAGAAGAAACCGAGCTTTTGAAAAAAATTAATGATGTAATCAACACGCGAGTTCGACCCGCGCTTGCAGGCGACGGCGGAGGATTAGAAATAAGAGGATTGGAAGGTTATACGCTTAAAATCCGTTATCAGGGCGCTTGCGGCAGCTGCCCGAGCGCAATTCGAGGCACTTTGATTGCAATCGAAAACTTACTCAAACGAGAAGTCAATCCCGCAATCGAAGTCGTTTCCGACTGATAAATTTCAAATACAGAATTAATAAAAAGTCCCGCTCTAGCGGGATTTTTTATGCCATTCAATTTTGCCCGATATTTGACTCGTCTCTGTAATGTAATCGAATTACTGAAGTAATACACGCAGACGGAATAACGAAGAATCCGCACGACAGATTTTTGAGATTCTTCACCCGCCGTTGGCGGGTTCAGAAAGACAGCGCGTCATATTATTTTAGTTTTGGCGGATTCAGAAAGACTGTGTCCTTGGCGTCCTTGGCGACCTCAGCGGTTAATTAGAGTTTGCTTTTTTCAGTAGCTGGCGCCGGCATAATTTCTTTTCGCTATTTGTCATTACGAGCCCCGCTTTCAGCGGGGCGAAGTAATCTCTGCTGACATTAATTTGAGTTTACTTCCCACATACCACTCGTCCGTAAAGACCTACTCGATCCCTAATTTGTCATACTGACCCCGCGTTCTGCGGGGTCGCAAAGACGTGGGCGTTCGTTGTTCGGAGCGCTGATGTTCAATGTTCTTCGTTAAAAAGAGGCGCATATTATACGTCAAAACTATCAGCCATTGTATATCTACATATAACAAAGAAAAAATAATTTCTGGCCAAGAATCCCTAACCACTAATTCCTAATCCCCGCCTCCTAATTACACAACGAACGTTGAACTCCAAAACCAAGAACATTGAACGCCGAACCGAACAATCCTAATATACTTCTTGTCTTAATTATAATTACGGATTCAAAATTACAGGAAGTCCCGATTTACCCGAGCCGATAATAATAATTTTGGAATTTTGAGATTTCGACAGGTTTTCCGTAGCTTCGATTCCTTTCCATTTCAACAATTGATCGCTGATGCCGCGCGATACGATATCCTGAAAGTCAGCTATTCCTTTTGCTTCGATTCGTTTGCGTTCGGCTTCCTGTTCTTCGCGTTTGAGTACGAACTGCATCCTCTGGCTTTCCTGCTCGGCTTTTAATTTTTCTTCAATAGCGGCTGTAAGACCGGAGGGCAGGACTATCTGTCGCAGCGGAGAAGCTTCTATCCTTATTCCGCGGGGAGTAACGAGTTTTTCGAGTTCGTTTCTAATTTCCGTTGCAAGAAGCTCTCTCGAATCCGTATAGAGGGCTTTGGCTTCGTACTTGGCTGTAATTGCACGGACAACCGATCTGAACTGAGGAATCAAAATTATATTCGTATAATTCTCTCCTACGGTACGATAAATTTTCGACGCGTTTTCAGGATCGAGACTGTAAAGCAAACTTATTTCGAGTTGAACGGTCAAACCTTCTTTTGATGGCACGTTCATCAGCTCTTTAATTTCCTGAGTTTTAATGCTGAATTTAATTACGTTAGCCAAAGGATTGACGAAATTTACTCCCGCTTTCAGCGTTTTTTCGCTTACGTTTCCGAGGAAATCGACTACGCCGACTGTGCCCGCGGGTATGACGGTGAACAATTGCGAAAATGCAATTACAATTCCGAGCGCAAGCGCTCCGAGTGAAAATCGCGATTCCTGGTAACGGCCTGTCTTGCGCATGCTTTGGTAGACAAAAAACGAAGCGGCTGCGATTAATAATGAAATTACAAATAACATTTTTACCTCCTATTGTTTAACCGACTCTGCCGATACCGTAACTTCGTTCAGATCGGTCAGAGCGTTTATGAAATGAATTCTTTTAAATCCGGATATGTCATCCGGCTCTATATCGCTTTCAATCAAAAATCCTTCTGCGAGCAATTTTTCTCTCTTTGTTCCTTTCAAAAGCGGTTGAGCGGGAGTATATAATTTTGCTCCGTCGTCGAATACAAGGTTATATATCGAAGCGTCGGTAACTTTGTTGTTCTTTACGACTATAATTTCGTCGCTTTCGGCATTTTTCAAAAGCGCGTTGAGCCCGCTTCTGTCTTCGTATTTTAATTTATAGTCGATATCGTCATTGAAGATTATTTTGACGGTATTAATTGCCTTCCTTTTATACGGAATATATTCTACGGAATGAATTTTATCCGAATAAACAATTCGGCATTTATATAAGCCATCGGTAATATCTTCCGGTATAGTCAAAATTTCCTCAAGATATATTTCGTTCTTAATGCCAAAGAGAAAATACCGAGAGGAATTAAATCGCCGGTTGTGGTAATCGATATTGAAAAAATTCTTTTTATATACTTTTATGGTTTCAATTAATCGGGACATAAATTTTCTTTAGTAATTCCTCGTATTCCGATTCAACATTGCTCAAGTGAGTAATGCCCCCGCCGCTTTTATAAAATAGTTTTCCGTCGATCGATTCGATAAACCGGATTAAAACGCAACTGTCGAGCGATTCTCCGTCAAATATACCAAATATTCCGGTATAAAAACCGCGTTTGTAGTTCTCTGCCCGTTTAATTATATCCACGGTTCGCTTTTTAGGCGCCCCGGTAACCGAGCCAGCGGGCAAAAGAGAGAATATTATGTCGCCTAAACGGCGTTTGTAATCGGGCGGCAATTCTCCCGTAATTTCCGAACTCACCTGCAAGAGCGTCTTGTCGTGTGTTTCGATTATATCGATGTAACGGAATTTTTCAACGCGTACGTTCTTAGCCGTAATCGACAGGTCGTTTCGGATTAAATCGACAATCGTATTGTGTTCGGCGGTTTCCTTTTCGTCGCTTAATATCAATTCTTCAGCATTCGGAATCGATGCGTCGATTGTGCCCTTCATCGGATAAGAAGAAATCTTGTCGTCTTTAATTTTTACGAAGATTTCGGGCGAGAAGCAAACAAAGCGGTCTTTAAGCAAAATTTTATACTTGGCGCGGCTCAGTTCGTAAATTTGATCCAGACTCAAATCCGTTTTAATCAGAGTGGGAAAGGTAAGATTCAACAAATAAGTGTTGCCGTCGTAGATTTCCTTGAATACAATGTCGAATGCTTTTTTGTAATCCCCGAAAGAAGGCGGAAATTTTTCGAGTTTTATATTTTCTGATAGTGCGTCTCTTTCTTGTTTTTCATTTATGGAATATTTTAATCCGAATTTATCGGCTTCTTCCGGTTTGCAGACAATGGTATTATTCATATCGAAATCGATCAGAAAAACGAATGGTTCGGATGCGCCTCCGTACATGTTCATTAATTTAATAGCTTCGCTCTTGCACTTCATTTTTGTAAGGTTTCTATGAATTCATCGAAATTATCGTCCAGGATATCTTTTACAACTCCGTTGCGGATGACATAAATTCTCGGCGGGGAAGAACCGATTAAGTCGAAAAATTCATCGGCGTCGATTAATCTGTACGGATAATCGTAACCGGTCAATGTTTTAAATGAATCGACGTTTACCTCGCCTTCTGAATAAAAGAGAGTAAAAAGTTTCGAAGCGAATTTGCGGTCTTTGTCCGAGCCGGCAATCTCTCTCGCCAATTCCTGGCAGTGTTCGCATTCCGTATTAAACACCGCTACAAATTTATCGCCGCTCGAAAGGTCTGCTCTTCCCGCGCCTTCGAAATGCGTGTAATTAGAGAATGGGAAATCGTCCGCAGATTTAACGGGAACCGCAATGAATGTAACCGCGACGGCAATAATTAACGCGGCTGCGGGCACCATAAGATTTTTCCGGGATGTCTTCTCATGTCTGTGGACGATATAAACGAGAATAAGCAGCGCAGCATTTTTAAATGCCGATTCAATGGGCGACATTGCAATCGTGCTGCCGAAACATCCGCAATTTTGCGAGTCGCCGAGGACAAATTCCGTATAAAGCAAGTAGAAGGTAAAAACAGTCAGAAACAGCGCGGCCAGGGGCAGAGTGAATCTTTTGATTTCGTACGGAAGAAAGAATAAAATACCGAGCCCGAATTCAAATCCTATTAAAATGCGAGTAAGCGCCGCTGCAATTTCGCGGCTGTCCGTTAGTCCGTGGTCAATAAGAATAATTTCGATTAAGCCGGGTCCGACGGCTTTGGAATAAGCGGAGAACAAGAACACAACGCCGAGCAGGTATTTAATCGCAACGGAGATTTTATTGTTCATATTATCTCTCGAAACTGTGTTGAAGAGCTTTATTCAAATCGTCAGTAAAATTAATTTCTAGTTTGTCCCTTAGATCGGAATTTAGCGAAGAAAAATTCTTTTTATTTCCCGCCGGGAGAATAATTTTGCCGAATCCCAGCTTAGCCGCTTCGTTAATTCTTTTGTCGATATGGGTAACGCTTCTGATTTCGCCGCCGAGTCCCACTTCTCCGATAATTACGAGACCGTTTTTTGCAATTCGGTTCTGGAAGCTCGAAACAATTGCGACGCATACGGCCAGGTCGATTGCCGGTTCGTCAATTCTCAGACCGCCCGCAATATTCAGAAAAACGTTCTGCGAGAATAGTTTCAGTCCGGCTCGTTTTTCCAGAACGGCTAAAAGAATCGCAAGGCGGCGATAGTCGAAACCTGTGGCCACTCGCTGAGGATTCCCGTAATATGACGGTGTAACCAAAGCCTGGACTTCGATTAATAGGGGTCTGGAACCTTCTATGCTTGCCGTTACTACAGTTCCGCTAATGTCGGTGCTTCGTTCGTTCAAAAAAATTTCGCTCGGATTTTTAACTTCCTGCAGACCTGTCTCGAGCATTTCGAATATCCCGATTTCGTTTGTATTGCCGAAACGATTTTTTTGCGAGCGAAGAATCCTGTACGAGTGACTCTTTTCGCCTTCGAACTGCAATACCGTATCAACAATATGTTCGAGAATTTTGGGTCCCGCAATAATTCCTTCCTTTGTAACGTGTCCGATCAGAACAACCGAGCAATTTTGTTTCTTGGCGACGTTCATCAACTCGGAAGCGGATTCGCGGATTTGAGTAACGGTTCCGGCGGTATTGTCGAGTTCGGGTTTGTATACCGTTTGAATCGAATCGACGATAACAACATCGGGTTTTTCTTTTTCGACGGCAGTAAGAATATTTTCCAGGTTTGTTTCGGTAAGAACGGAAAGGGAATCCGAGTTGATCCCGAGTCTTTTTGCGCGCTGGCTGATTTGATTAATCGATTCCTCGCCGGTAACGTATAGCACATTACCGTTTATCCGGGACGCCGCCTGAAGAACGAGCGTCGACTTTCCGATGCCCGGGTCGCCGCCTATCAGAATAACGGAGCCCGGCATCATGCCTCCGCCCAGAACGCGGTCGAATTCATTAATGCCTGTCTTGATGCGCTTCTCGCTTTCGGCGATTGTTCTGCTCAATTTAAAAGTCTTATAACTGCCGCTGTGTTTTTCTTTCCGGTGTTTGCCCGTTTCAATTATTTCTTCGGTAAACGAATTCCAGCTTTCGCATTCGGGGCATTTCCCGATCCATCGAATCGTTTCGTATCCGCAATTGGAGCAGACGTATTTTGTTTTCTTTTTACTCATTTAAAATCCAGTCCTTTTAACGAAATTCTTTATTACCGGATCGTTCAATCCGAGCATTTCTTCAATGTCGCCGGAAAAATAAATTTTTCCTTCGTGTATCATGGCAATCCTCTCGGCGGTCTTTTTTACGCTGAACATGTCGTGCGTTACAATAATCGAGGTGACGTTCAATTTAGCGTTGAGCTCTTTGATCAACTCGTCGATTGAATCCGATGTAACCGGGTCGAGTCCCGTTGTCGGTTCGTCGTAAAGAATATATTCGGGATTTGTAATCAACGCTCTGGCGAGTCCCACGCGTTTTTTCATACCGCCGGAAAGTTCGGAAGGTTTTAAGTTTTCCGTTCCCGGCAAGCCTACGAGAGAGAGTTTTTCTTCGACCAGTTTTTCGATTTCTTCCCCGGTAAAGTTATAATTGTTTTCCACAAGCGGCAGGCTTACATTTTCGAATACGGTCATCGAGTCGAATAGCGCGGCTCCCTGAAAAAGAAATCCGAAACGCTTCCGTATATCGTACAATTTTTCTTTCGGGAGATTAGTTACGGAATTACCGTCGACAATAATATCGCCTTCGTCGGGCATTATCAGTCCTACAATATGTTTTAACAGTACCGATTTGCCGCATCCGCTCTTGCCGATTATGGCAATCGACTCGCCCGTATTGATAGTCAGGTCGATTCCTCGAAGCACTTTATTACCGCCGAATGATTTGTGCAGATTTTTTATTTCAATCATAACAATAAGAATTATTAACCGAATTGAAATATATAAAAGTATGTCGAGTTTATCGAATGGCGACGGGTAAATGTAGGCTGCGCCGGCGCAATGAACGACCGGCGCAGGGTGGAGTAAATTTTATGGATTCAAACCGGTATGGCAGTCGACGCACAACATCTCTTTCCATTGGTCGCCGACGTCTTCTCCCGGATGTCTGAATTCGAGCGAAGAATTTACCGCTGCAACTTCGAGATTGTCGGGCGGGCCCTGTGCGTTAATCGAATGGCAGATGTTGCAGTCCTTGCTGATAAGCTTGCCCGCGTCGGTTTTGTGACGGTCGTTGTGACAGCGGAAGCACCCCATAAATTCCAGGTGTCCGATGTTGTTGGGATAAACCGACCATTTGACTTTCATTTCCGGAAAAATGTTTTTGTCAAATGTTTTCAGTATTCCGTTTAAGGCTTTATCTATTTTATCTTTTTGATTGGCATATACTTCGGGATAATTGTCCTTGTAAAAAGTATAAATATAATCCGTTATTGCTTTGTGAGCCGAATCCGTCGTCGGAAAGTCTTCGCCGAGAATATCCATCGATGCGAATTTAATCATCGGTAAATCCCGGGGTATGTCGCCGGCCGTAATTGCATCGTTAATGAAAAACGCAGGCGGTCTGTAATTGTGCGAAGGTCGATTGTGACAGTCCATGCAATCCATTGTACGGGTTTCAAGAGTATCGAGTTCCGATTGAGAAAGCGGATTGTCTTCGTCTTTATAAATAAATACTTTGCCGGTTTTTTTGTTCGTGTATTTCACCCACGGAATCGACTGGCGTTTTTCGTCCGCTGCTTTATATTCGATTTTAATGTCGGGATTAATATGCCAGTGTATGCCTTCCTGCAAGCCGAGCGCGCTCAGATTGGCTCCAATTTTCATTGTAAGAGTAATATCCCATTCGGAATTGTTATAATCCGAAAGATAATGCCGTTCGTTGCGGAGTTTACGGGCGTAGAATTTCTGAGGCCAGTGGCATTCCTCGCAGGTTTCTCTTGCGGGTCGTAAATTTTTAATCGGCGTTTCGATAGGTTTCGGAACGGCGCCCAATGTAACGGCGTAGACCTGATAGAGTCCGGACATTTTGGATCGCACATACCAGCTGGCTCCGGTTCCCACGTGGCATTCGACGCATGCAACCCGAGCGTGGGGCGAATTTTGATAGGCGACATATTCCGGTTTCATAACCGAATGGCACACCTTGCCGCAAAACTCGACCGATTCGGTGTAGTGAAACGCTTCATAGCTCCCGACTGCGGAGGCCAGCAGAAATATTGCCGTGCCTACGGAAAAAATCATAAAAGCGTTTCTCGTTCGTAAATCGTTAAAATCGATTGTCGGCCAATCCTTGGTTTCTTTTACCCCGTAGCGCTTTTCCTTTCGTATCTTTAACCACATGCCGACCGGAATCAAAATCAATCCGAATACGAGTACTGCAGGCAAAGCTATATATATTATCAGACCGAGGTAAGAATTATCTTTCCCGATAATCGAACTGACGGTGAACAGAAAGACTATCATAAAAAAACTGATTAGAGCAATGGTGGCGCCGACAAGCGAAACCCAATTCTGGGTCGAATGAGGAAGTTTTAATTTCATAAACCCGCTCTTTTTATCCTATTATGAAGTGAAAGTTAAAAAAATCAATTGTATTTGAAAAGAAAAAAATGGGACTGTCCGAAAAACGGCGGGAATTAATTCCGGACAATCCCATTATAAGGAGTAAAGATGCGTTAATTATTCTTTTTCTTTTCTTTCTTTTTCGATGATTACCTTCTTGTTAATTTTTTTCGGATTCGGTACGATATGGTCGTGATGCCGACAGCAACAGCATTCGCATCCGCCCATGAATGGAGGTTCGCCCAATCGAATTCGGAATCTCTTTTGCATGTTTTCTTTCAGGAAATCTTCGGCTTCTTCGCCTTCATAAACTTTCGTCGTTTCCTTGCCGTCTTTTTTTGTAGTAACTGTTACTTTTTTTACTCCGTCTTTAATTTCAATCTTGACGTCTTTGTCGGTCTCTGCCTCGGATGAATCGTCAGAATACCAGAACATCATGCGTCCGGGCAGGTCGATGTCGATATCCGGCTCAAAATCGAAATCGAATTCGTCGATTCCTTCCCATTCGAATTCATTTGGATCGATATTGATTTTAATCTTCTGCGGAATCATGCCCATCAATCGTATTCTGTCTGCAAGCATTTGCGCTTCGTCGCCTTCGAATACGACTTTCCCTTCGTCGGTTTCTACCGTAATGCGTTCCACTTCGCCTTTGAGCTTTTTTAATTTGGAACGGAGTTCATCTCCGGTGTCCTGGGCTTTTAGCGTTATTCCCAGAAGACCGAACAATAAAAGTAAAACGATTAAAAATAATTTTTTGTTGTTTTGCTTTTCCATAGAACAAATCCTCCTTGTTGAATGTCTAATGCGCTGTATGATACATCATGTGTCCGTTAAATGATTCTTAAAGAATGTTAAAAAATGTTAAAATCGTTTAATTTTTTGATTTCTTCGATTATTATAGACGTATGAAAGAGAAAAAAGTGAAAATATTGATTGCCGTGATGACCGCTTCGTTAATCGGAGTGGCGTTTGTACAATTTTATCTTATCGGGAAGTCTCTCAAAATTGAAGAGGAAAAATTCGACCGCAACGCCAGTTATGCGCTAATGAGAGCGACGGACAAACTTGAAAAAAGACATGCGGCCGAAGCGGTTATAAAAAAATTCGACGACGATCATTTTATCCCTCCTCCCGATTTCGGAAGAGATACGGCGTTCGTTTTCGAACACGGAGATGACTTCGACTTCGATATAAACGTGATAGTGAAAGACGATTCGAACAGAATTAAGATAAATGCAAGAAACATCCGGAAACTTCCCGCGCCTCCTACCGCCCTCTGGATTCAAAAAGTCGATACCATTATTCAAAAAAAACTCGTAGCGAACGTCTTGAAGGATTTGCTGGCAGACAGGGACAGTATCGAAAATAAATTGAACAAGGATGAAATAGAAAAATCTCTTAAAGAAGAATTATCGGACGGTTCGATCGAAACGGATTTTTATTTCGGCGTTCATAAACTTAACGAAGACAGGTTAATTCTTGTTAAAGAAGGCGCGGACACGACCGAACTGATAAAAAGCAAGTACAGAGCGCCTCTGTTCCCGCGCAGAATCTTTGCCTCGCCGTACGAATTGATTGTATATTTCCCCGATAAAGATTATTACATTTTCAAATCCCTCGCTTTAATGCTGGCGATGTCTTTTGTTTTCATTGCGGTTATTGCGTACGCTTTTTATCTAACAGTGCGTATGTTCATAAGGCAGAAGAAATTAACCGAAGTAAAGAACGATTTGATAAACAATATAACGCACGAATTCAAAACGCCGATATCGACAATTTCGATTGCGTGCGAGGCGCTGGGCGACCCCGAACTTGCCGTTAACGAAAAAATAGTAATAAGATATTCCGGTATTGTAAGAGAGGAAAACGAACGTCTAAAGAGACTCGTCGAAAGTTTGCTTACTACCGCAGCGCTCGAAAAAAACGGAGGTTCGTCATTAAACCTCGTTAAGAAAGAAGTCTCCATCGACGACGTCGTCAACGAATGCGTAAAGAGTTTCAGAGAAAGAGGACGCGCGGATAATTTCTCAATCGAAACGATAGGAATTCCTTCCGGTATTACTATTAACGGCGATAAGTACCATTTGATTAATGTAATCGGAAATCTGATCGATAATGCGATCAAGTATAATTTGAGAGCCCCGGATATTAAAATATCGGTTTCGACAAACGGCGATTATTGCAAAGTGGAAGTCAAAGATAACGGTATCGGCATACCGCGAAATGAAATCGATAAAATCTTCGAGACATTCTACAGAATTCCCACAGGGAATATTCATAATGTAAGGGGAAACGGACTGGGTCTAAGTTATTGCAAAAATATTGTGGAACTTCACGGCGGGAAAATTAAAGTGGAAAGCAAACCGAACGAAGGAAGCGCGTTCATTATTTTATTGCCAATAGCAGGAAAGAAATCATGAAAAAAATTCTTCTCGTCGAAGACGACAATAATCTAGGCGCCATTCTTTCGGAATTCTTGGCGTTCAAGGGCTTTGAGGTTAGTCGTCATATTAACGGGGAAGATGCATGGAAAGCTTTTAATTCCGATAAATACGATATCTGTATAATCGATATTATGATGCCAAGAATGGACGGGTTTACTCTGGCAAAGAAAATAAGAACCGCCGGCAATGTCCCTTTCCTTTTTTTGACGGCAAAATCGATGATCGAAGATAAAATAGAAGGATTCAAACTGGGCGCGGACGATTATATTACAAAACCCTTCAGTATGGAAGAGCTGATGATGAGAATTAATGCTATTTTGAACAGATATAATAATGCGGTCATTAACGGCAGCGCTACGCTCGGCAAGTATGTTTTTAATTACGACGAACGCATTCTGAAAACGGAAGACAATATCAAAAAACTGACTGCAAAAGAGGCGGACTTGCTAAAAATTCTTTTCGACAATAAAAACAAGGTAGTCGAAAAACAATTTATCCTGAAAAAAATATGGGGCGAGGATTCCTATTTTGCGGCAAGAAGTATGGACGTATACGTTTCCAAACTCAGAAATTACCTCAAAGACGACAATTCGATAGAAATTTCCACTCTATACGGAACGGGCATTAAATTGATTGTCAAATAAATTATTACATTTCCCGCCGCTCAAATCGAACGGCAAAGAATTCCGTTAATAATTAATCATCTTTCTGATTATATTGCCTTCAAAAAATAAAATTTATGGGCAGATTCAGACTCGATATAGAATACGCCGGCACGCGTTACAGCGGATGGCAAAAGCAGAAAAACGGCAGGACGATTCAGGGCAAATTGATCGAAGCGGCCGAAAAAATATTTAAGGGCGAAAGAATCGATATTCAGGGGTCGGGCAGAACCGACGCCGGAGTGCATGCGTTGAATCAAGTCGCTCATTTGGAAGTTAAAACGATGCTTGCGCCAGAAATAATAAAAATGAAATTAAACGATTTACTGCCTGCCGACATAAATATTCTGGAAGTATCGAAAGCCGGCAAAAATTTCCACGCGCGACACGACGCCGTTTCTCGCAGTTATATCTATCAAATATCAAGAAGAAGAACCGCATTCGGGAAACAATTCGTATGGTGGATTAAAGACGAACTCGATTTCGAGTATATGAAGCGTGTCGGAGGTTTGTTCGAAGGGATGCACGATTTCGCTTCTTTTGCCGATAAAGATTCCGAAGACAAATCCACTAAAGCGCTTATAGAATCGATTCAATTTAAGGAAGTGGGGGAGCTAATCCTGATTCGTATTGTCGGTTCGCATTTTTTATGGAAAATGGTCCGAAGAATCGTAGGGGTTCTTGCCGAAGCGGGACGGCATAAGTTAAACGAGAATGACGTAGAATCATATTTGAATGTTTTTTCGCGCGAACCGGCTAAGTATACCGCCCCGCCGTCGGGACTGTTTCTCGAAAAGGTGATTTATGAAAAAAATTATCAATGGGAAGAATTAGAACCTGTTATTAATCTCATACCGACAATAAAATTCGGAAGGAGGGAAAAATGAGCGAGGTTATTCACAGATATCTCGGAATAGACGCGGCTACTCAAATAAAACTTTTGAGTACGTTTATTTTATTTCTCATCCTTTCTTTTATTTACCGGATAATTTCAAAATATATTATAGGCAGGCTGGACGACGTTAAGCAAAAATATCAATGGCGGAAAATCGCTTTATATCTGAATGCGTTTATTGGTTTCTTATTGTTATTAAGAATTTGGTTCGGTACGGTTCAAGGATTAACTACTTATCTGGGACTCCTTTCGGCGGGCGTTGCAATTGCGTTCAAAGATCCGCTTGTAAATCTCGGCGGCTGGATTTTTATTGTAATAAGAAAACCGTTTAGGCTCGGGGACAGAATTCAAATAAACAATGTTATAGGCGATGTGGTGGATATCAGAATCTTTCAGTTTTCGGTGATGGAAATCGGCAATTGGGTGGACGCCGAACAGAGCACCGGCAGAATAGTGCATATTCCCAACAGCGTTGTTTTTACTACTCCGCAGGCTAATTATCAGCGGGGTTCGAATATATCTGGGACGAAATACCGGTTCTTGTCACTTTCGAAAGTAATTGGAAAAAAGCCAAGAAAATACTCGAAGATATACTCGACAAACATACCGAGCACTTCAGCGAAGCTGCGGAAAAACAGATAAAAGAAGCGGCAAAAAAGTATTTGATTTATTACACCAAACTGACTCCGATTGTTTATGTGTCTGTCAAAGACAGCGGGGTAATGCTTACTTTGAGATATCTTACGCGCACGCGCCAGCGAAGAGCTACGGAAAATGTCATCTGGCAGGCAATACTCGATCAGTTTGCATTGCACAACGACATCGATTTTGCTTATCCCACGCAAAGATTTTATAATAATCTGTTGGAAGGCAAACCCGGTACGAAACCAAGCAATCAATCAGGCGAGTAACTCAAAAAAATGAAATCGTATTGGAAACCCCTTGCGTCTGTAGTTATCTGGGGCGCTTCGTTTATTGCAACCAAATACCTGCTCGACAGTCTGAAACCCCTGACGATCATTCTGGCGCGTCAAATTCTGGCGGTTATGCTGTTGACCGTCATTGCATTGAAAAGAGGAAGAAGCTTCAAAATCAATCTTCGCGACCATTCGTGGATTTTTGCGCTCGCGTTGATCGCTTCTTTTCATTTGTGGATTCAGGTAACGGGAATGCAATTTACTTCAGCCTCCAATACGGGATGGATAATCGGTATAACGCCTGTTTTTATGGCGCTGCTCGGAATGATCTTCTTCCGGGAAAAACTTACCGGCGGGCAGTGGAGCGGTATCTTAATTGCATTTGCCGGTCTGCTTCTTTTGATAAGCAACGGGAAAATTTCATCCGTAAGTTTAATTGAAAATAAAGGAGATTTTTTAATACTTGCCAGCGCATTTACGTGGAGCGTCTATTCGCTTGTGGGAAAAAAAATTACTTTGAATTATCCCGCCTTGATGACAATTCTTTATTTATTCCTTTTTATGTCGCTTATACTTGCACCGTTTACGATTAACGCAGAAAATATTAACGCCATTGTTAATTTATCGGTTGAAAGTATTGCGGCTCTATTGTTTCTCGGATTCTTCTGTTCGGGCATAGCATACGTGCTCTGGGCGGAAGCTATGAACGAAATGCCTTCGTCGCACGTGGGAGCGTTTTTATATATTGAACCGTTCGTTACCGTATTCACGGCTTGGATTCTTCTTTCGGAAAGAATATCTTTATTAACGTTGATAAGCGGAATTATCATTATTATCGGAGTAATCATAGTCAACAGAAAATGAGAATGAGAATGATTAAAAATATTTTTGTATTATCCGTTTTGATCGGTTTGCTCTTTGCCAGCGGCTGCGGGGAAAATAAAAAGAACGACAACTGCGATCTGGTTCTCCTGAACGGAGAAATTTATACGGTCAACGATTCGATTCCCTGGGCGGAAGCCCTCGCCGTTAAAGGAGACAAAATCTATAAAGTCGGGTCGAACGAGGAGATTGAGATGTATATCGGCGATTCGACTGCGATAATAGATCTGAACGGCAGATTCGTTATGCCCGGGTTCATCGACAGTCACGCGCACTTGATTGGAATCGGCGAAAATTTGATCGATGTCGACCTAAGAGACGCCCAAAACTGGGACGAAGTGATTGCCGCCGTGGCAAAAGCAGCTTCGGAACGAAGACCCGGCGAATGGATTGTGGGACGAGGATGGCATCAGGAAAAATTCGATCCCGAGCCCGAGCCGAATGTGGAAGGCTATCCCGTTCATAATGCGCTGAGTAATGCCGTTCCTTATAATCCGGTTATGCTTGTGCACGCCAGCGGACACGCAGTCTTCGCCAATGCAAAGGCAATGGAAATTGCGGGCGCGGATACTATTACGTCAAACCCGCCGGGCGGCGTTATTGTGCGCGATTCTACGGGCAAGCCGATAGGAGTATTCGAAGAAAACGCTGAAAATATAATCAGAAGCGCATACGAAAGATATCTTAACGATAGAAGCCTGGATGAGTTGAACGCAGAGGTAATTAAGAAAATTAAATTCGCTTCCGACCTCTGCTTGAAAAACGGCGTAACTACTTTGCACGATGCCGGAGAAGATCTCGAGACAATAGAGCTTATAAAAAAATCGGTCGACTCGAATTATGTTAAAATCCGTCTCTATGTAATGATAAACGATGCTTTGGATAAATTGAAAGGTAAATTAAAAGATTATAAACTCGTCGGCTACGGGGAGAACCGGTTGACCGTGCGGGCAATAAAACAGTATATCGACGGAGCGCTCGGTTCGCGAGGAGCCTGGCTGCTTGAACCGTACTCGGATTTGCCGGACAGCTACGGCTCGAATGTTACTCCTATTAAAACGCTCGACGACTACTGCAGACTGGCGGCGGAAAACGGCTTCCAAATGTGTATTCATGCAATTGGCGACAGGGGCAACCGCGAGGCGCTCAACTTGTATGAAAAGTATTCAAGGCAATATGAAAATTTCGACCAAATGAGATGGCGTATTGAACATGCTCAGCATGTCACGCCGTTCGACATTAAGAGATTTGCGCGCCTGAATGTAATTGCCGCTATGCAAGGAATTCACTGCACTTCCGATGCGCCGTTTGTAATCGAAAGACTCGGGAACGAAAGAGCGGCTTCCGGAGCTTATGTATGGCGCAGCATGCTCGACCGCGGGGTTGTAATTTGCAACGGCACCGACGCTCCGGTTGAATCTGTTAATCCGATAGCTTCGTTTTACGCGTCGGTTACGAGAAAAAACAAAGACGGCGTCGGATTCTATACCAAACAAAAAATGACGCGCGAAGAAGCCATTAAAACCTATACGATTAACGGAGCCTATGCCGCTTTCGAAGAAAATTTGAAAGGCTCGCTCGTAGAAGGAAAACTTGCCGATATAGTCGTATTGTCGAATAATTTGATGAAGTGCTCCGAGGACGATATTCTTAAGACCGAAGTCCTTTATACGATTGTCGGCGGTAAAACTGTATATAAAAAATAAAGCCGGGAGGCAAAGATGAAAAAGATTTACCGTTTGATGATTTTGCCGGCAATTGTAACGCTGCTTACGGTACAGACAGCAACGGCTCAAAATGCTATTGTAAGGGATATGTCGATAACTGAAATGATAAACAAAATATCGGCGGACAGTCTGAGAGCTTATGTCGTACGATTGACGGAATTTAAAACGCGTCATTCTCTCAGCAGCCGCTCCAGTGAAAAGGAAGGAATCGGCGCCGCTGCAAGGTGGGTAAAAAATAAATTCGAACAGTTTTCAATGAAATCAGACGGTCGCATGACAGCCGAAATCGATTATTTTGAAGTTCTACCCGACGGCAGAAGAATAGATCGTAAAATAAATCTGATGAATGTTGTGGCTACGTTAAAAGGAGTTGACGCCAACGATAAACGTTTGATAATTGTGGGAGCTCATCTCGATTCGCGCGTGGCCGATATAATGGACAGCACGTCGTACGCTCCCGGCGCAAACGACGATTTGTCGGGAGTTGCCGCCGTGCTGGAATTGGCGAGGGTTATGTCTTCTTCAAAATTTCCCGCCACAGTAATGTTCGCAGCTTTTACGGGCGAAGAACAAGGATTATACGGCTCGAGTCATCTGGCAAACAAAATTAAATCGCTCGAAAAGGAAGACAAATATCGTTTGATTGCAATGCTCAATAACGATATGATCGGAAATACGGTTTCGAGTCAAACTAAATTGAAAGACAATATAAACGTAAGAGTTTTCAGCGAAAGCGTTCCCGCCGTAGAATCGGAAGAGGAAAAGAGAAATCGTATATTATCCGGCTCGGACTACGACGGGGTATCAAGACAACTGGCAAGATATATTAAAGAAATTGGCGAGAGATATGTCGACCAGATAAACGTAAAATTAATATTCAGACGCGACCGCTTTTTGAGAGGCGGCGACCATACTCCTTTTAATCGCATGGGCTTTGCCGCCGTTCGATTTTGTGAAATGAACGAAAATTATTTTCATCAACATGAATACGTTCGAAATGAAAACGGAATTCAGTACGGCGATCTGCCCGAATTCATCGATTTTGAATACGCGCGCAAAATAACCGCAGTTAATTGCGCTGTTATAGCAAATTTGGCGTCGGCTCCGCCTCAGCCGGAAAACGTCAAGGTCGACGTTAAGCAATTATCGAACACGACAAAACTTACGTGGGACGAACCCGAGGGAATTGAACCCGCAGGTTACTATGTCCTTGTGCGGGAAACTTACATGCCGCTCTGGGAAAAGAAAATTTACACGGAGTCGAACAGTATCGAACTGCCGTATTCCAAAGATAACTATTTGTTTGCGGTTCAGTCCGTAGACAAGGATGGGCACGAGAGTCTGCCGGTTTTCCCCGTGCCCGATTTTTAGTTGTCAATCGATAACTTTTTTGATGTCTTTTTCTTTGCCGAAGAGAACAAGGATGTCGTTTTCTTCGACGATTGTTGTGGAAGTGGGAACTCCGTAAATTCTTTGTTTTGTTAATTCTTCGCCCGTCGCTTCGTCGACCACTTTATATTCTCTTTTGATTGTAATCAAATTCAGATTGTAGCGGATACGCAAGTCGATTTCCTGAAGCGATTTTCCTATAAATGCTTTCGGGGCGCGTATCTGGAAAATGCTGTACTCTTCTCCGATAGAAACAAAGTCGAGAATATCGTCGCTCATTAAAGTATTTGCTACTTTATTGGCAATTTCGAAATCCGGCGAGATTACCTGATCGACGCCGAGTTTGGTCAAAATCTTCTCGTGAATTTTCGATGTCGCTCTTGCAATTACTTTTTTGACTTTCATCTGCAGAAGTAAAACCGATGTAAGGATTGTATCTTCGAAATTCGTTCCCATCGAAATGATGACTGCGTCCACTTTATCGACGCCGAGCGATCTTAGGGCTTTTTCGTCGGTAGAATCCATTCGTACGGCATAAGTTACTTTATCTTTGATGTCTTCGATTATTTCCATATCGCGGTCGATGGCAATCACTTCGGCGCCTTTTTCCGCCAGCGAAAGGGCAACGCTCAATCCGAAATCGCCAAGACCGATAACTGCAAATTTCTTATTCATGTCGATACCTTTTAATTAGAGTATTGAAATGTTTTCATGAGGCAATTCGTAATAATCTTCCTTCGCGCCGCTCATAAAAGTATAAAGAAAAGCGAGGGGACCGACTCTGCCTATAAACATAAGCAGAACAACTATTATCTTTCCGCCCCACGTTAGCTCCTGTGTTAATCCCATAGACAGTCCAACAGTGCCGAATGCGCTGAATGCTTCAAAAGCAACTTTTGTTAAGTCAGCGCGCTCGGTTATGGTCAAAAGAAAAATACCGAAAGTAATAAAAAAAATCGAGAGACCGGCTTTGATCAGCGCTTTTATTATTATTTCGTTTGGAATCGCTCTGTTGTATATGTAGACTTCTTTTTTGTTTTTTAGTATGGCAATCGAACCGTAGAACAAAAGAGCAAACGTTGTGGTCTTAACGCCGCCGCCCGTACCGCCGGGAGAAGCTCCTATAAACATCAGTAGAAAAAACAACACGGCGGTGGGCGTGGTAATCAGTCCGAAATCGATTGTGTTGAATCCGGCTGTGCGCGCCGTTACCGACTGAAAATATGATGCGTTTAACTTTTCGAATAAATTCAAATTCTTCAAAGTGTTGTGCTGCTCCAGAAAATAAAACGAAGCCGCGCCGAAAACTATCAATAAAATTGTGCTGACGACTACGATGCGCGTTTGAAGAGGCAGCTTGATGGATAGTTTTCCCATCTTGCTGGTAATATTTTTGAATTTTAGAAAGGATATAATAGTGGGAAATCCCAATCCGCCCAGTATAATCAATATTGATATGGTTGTGGTAAAAACATGATTGTAGCGTACGGCGGGGTCCATCAAGTTCATTGTAAAGAGTGAAAACCCGGCGTTGCAAAATGCGGAAACGGAATGAAAAATCGAAATGAACGCTGCGTTCTCTATGCTGTCGAAAGAGTTTCTTGAACTGTAAAATAAAATTGCCGCGCCGACCGCTTCGATTATGAAAGTGATGGCAAGCAGATAAGTTAATACTTTTGTTATAGCGCCGATATTTTCTTCTTCGAGTAAATCGTGGAGTAATATCCTTTCTTTAATTCCAAGTCCTCCCGATAAGAAGATTGCAAAAAACGTTGTGAACGTCATCAAACCGAGTCCGCCGATCTGGAATAACGCCATAATCGTCATTTTTCCGAAAGTGGTAAAATAAGTAGCCGTGTCGACGGTAATTAATCCCGTAACGCATACCGCGCTGGTCGAAGTAAAAAGCGCATCGACAAATGAAATTTTCCCTTCAACTGTGGCTGCGGGGAGCATTAACGCGAAAGTGCCGACTATTATTGTAAATAGAAAGCTGAATATGAAAAGTCGCGACGGGTGAATTTGCGACTGAAGCAATTTAATGTTGTAACGGAGCGTTCCGGAAATTATCCCGACGACAATAAATATTTGAGCGAAGACTATATATAAATAGGTAATGTCTTTGAGTTTTAAAGCCGCTCCTATTCTCTCTACCAGACTTAAATTGAAAAAAGAAAGCAAACCTTCTATAAAAATGAAGGAGATAATAATCATTTCGAACTTGTGTGATTTTATGTGGGCTACCTTGTCTTCGGCAATGTATAATTGGAGGATATGGTAGAGAATGAATACTATAATAACGCCGATAGTAATAAAATGAAGCGTTCCGGCATCGCTGCTCTTTATCCGGAAACCATATTCCACAATAATCGAAGCAATGCCGAGTAAACTCGAAATGATTACGATTATTTTGGAGAACCTGGCTATATTTTCACGAAGTTCTTTTTTCAATTAACGATTTTAAATTTGTTTGCCACAATTTGATTAAAATGATTTACGGTTTCTTCGTAAAATTGCCTGTCAAAAATATAAAAATTTACTTCATATGTATAGGTGTTTTTTAGAGCGTCGAATCTTTTAAGAAACACTTCCGTTTTCTTGCGCGTATATAAATAAGGATTGGAGAGCGAAGCTTCCCTCAAAATGTTCATAACAGAGTCGTTCTCAATCGACGTAGGAAGCTCTATTTCGAGCGTAATCAGTTGCTCGCGATTGCCGATATTTATATTCTCCACCGGATTACTCAAAAAAACCGAATTGGGCAGCGAGACGTTCGAACCGTTGTCCGTTACAATTATTGTGTGTCTCCAATTAATGTCCGTAACTTTTCCGGTATATTCGCCGACTTGAATTATATCCCCTTTTTCGAAGGGCGGATTGTAAGTCAAAAGAAAACCCCCGATCAGATTCTTTATTACCGGCACCGAAGCGACAGCCAATGTGACGACGATAATAACTAAAAATGCCAGCAGTATTTCCTTCGAAATTCCGAAAATCAGATTAATGAGTATATATAATACCAGCACAACCGTTATTGCCTTCAGCGTAGGAACGAAGCGCGTCGAGTAAAACGGGAATCGCCGGGCAAAAGTCGATTTGTTGCTTCTGTTAAGCAATCGGAAAATTGTAAATGTAATAAATATCAGAAGCAGAGCTTCGAGTATAGTTATCAAATCAACTGATTTGAAAATATCAACAACGCGCTTTGATTGTAGGAGTTGCGTGTGATTCGTCTCTTGAGCCTTTACCTCTCCGACTGTATCTTTTACGGCATAAACGGAATCTTTCGGCTCTCCGATTTGATGAACGGGCGCGGATTTCAGCACTGTGTCCTGAGTATAGACCGCCGGATTTAGCGCGCGCATTGTGTCCGGCGTGTATGAGCTGTCCTGCGAAAAAGCATTGCCTGCGATTAGCAGCGCCAATAACGTTATGTAATATTTTGTCTTCACTATATGATGTTTCTCTTCTTTAATTCTCTTTCGATTAATTTGAAAAAGAAGCGGTTGATGAAAAAGTGCGCCGAGCTAATGCTCCATTCGTGTTTTTCGATTAAGTTTTTCGTGTGCAAGTAATCGAGTATTTCTTTCGACTTGCTTACCGGCAGATTAAACAGGGTGGCGTGCTCGTCGTATGTCAAAGTTCCGTGCAAAATTATACTGAACAGGGAGAGCAGATAAATATCTTCGAGTTTTCCGAGAAGCGCCGACTCTATTTTCCTGGGCACTTTAATGAATACTTTGTTGTCTTTGATTCCTTCGATGGAAAGCAGCCAGAAAAACATGGCGGCGATAATATTGCCCTCCGCAAATTTTTCGAGTTTGTCGAAGTAGAGCGAAGAGAGCTCTTTTTGCTCGTCTTCGAGCGATTTCGGTTTTACGAATTTCGACTTGAATTTGTATAACTCCGAGGGTTTGAATACAAGGTTATAACCGGTTGCGTTATGCCTGGTTATTATGATTGTACGCAGGTCTTTTTTATGAAGGTCGTTTGCAATTATTTCTCTTTCGAATACGTGTCTGTATTCGAAATTGTCCCTTATAAATTCCCAGCTGTATTTATCCGAAGTGCAAATCCACAATGTGTTTTCCGAAGTCGAATTTATGAGATAACGCAATGCGTTCAGGGCGTCGTAACCGGAAAGCTTGCGGAGGTATAGTTCGTTTAGATTCTCCAGAACAATAACTCTCTTGTTGCTCTTGTCGTTTAAGAGAAATACGAGTTCGTTTAGCGAATAAGTGTGATTATATCCCAATTCCCTGCATAATAATCCCAGCAATTCGCGCTCTGCGGTGACTGTATTTGTAAATTCATAACGGACGATGCTATATGGCTTTAAATAATTGTTGATAATAAAATTCAACAAACTTGATTTCCCGCTGCCTGTTTCGCCTGCAATAAGGAGCGAAGATTTTTCATTTCTTTTATGTCGTTCTATAATATATTTTATTGTCTTTTCAACCTGGTCGAGCCCGACAAACAGATTGTAAGTTTCGATCGGAGTGCCGTCGAACAGTTTTTTATAGATAAAGGGAAGTTTCTCGATTTTCGATTTATCGAACAGGGATTCCGAATCGGCGTCGCCTACTTCGATCTTGATAATATTGTATTTAACCAATAAATCGTTGATGACGTACTTGAAATACAGGTCGTAATTACGTTTTAAGATTACTTTATATTTTCTGAAAAAGTAGTTTAATTCGTCGCGTATGTGATTGTATGCTTCTAGCAGTTTACCCTTTTGCTCGGTTTTAACAAGGTAGGCTTTGATGTCGCCGTACGATTTTTTCATTATTAAATTGTTAATCGACTCGAGGCTTGCGGAGACTCTTTCCGTAAGGCGTTTGTTGATATCCGTTTCAATGCGGTCGATTAACTTGTTGACCTCGTCGATACGGAAGGACATTTTTTCGTAAAATGAATTGGCGAGATTAATTGCCAGCTGTCTGTCCGGTTCGGGTTTCTCCAATTCCTGAATTGCGGTGTCGAAGTGGAAATTAATGATAAGCAGATAATTTTTTACCTCTTCCGTTATGAGAGAAAACTGGTTTACCATCAACTCGTTAATTTCGCCGATATCGACTGAAAGTTTATTGTGCAGAATAGTATTGGCTATTGAGCGAATCGGAACCGCCTTTAGGGATTGAAGTTTGGGAATCCTCTCTTCTAAAACAAGATCTTCTTCTTCGAGGAGTTCGATCGTTTCTGGCAGAGCCGCGGCAATACTTTTGAATCTGCCTATAAAATGGTCGAACAGGAAATCGATTTTCTTTCCTTCGTTGACTTCCCTTAATATTTTAAGCTGCCGTTCTATGACATTTATAAAGTGGGAATATTTTTCCTCGTGAAACAGCTGTTCGAGCTCCTCGTTGTTTAACGAATCGATGTCGGTTAATTTCTGCCTGAAAAATTTTAATTCTTTCTGGAGCAGCGCGTTTGTCTCGCGTATGTCCTTGTTGATTTCTTCCGATACGCTAATAAGCGATTCTGCGAGCGTTACGTCGATATCGACTTTCATTTTGTCGATATACGCTTCTTTCTGGAAAAGCCCGATAATTCCTGCGTAATAGATTGTCCAATAGCGTATCGATTGAAGAGCCAGCTCTTTTGCCTGCTCGCTCTTTTCGAATACTTTCGAAAAACGGTACTGCCGTTCGTTGAATTTGTGCGTGCCCGCTATATGAAGCGCATCAATCAATTTGTTGAAAGGATTGGCGACTGCATAGAAAAGACGCCTTCCTATCTCTTCTACGGTGGCGTTTATTTCATTTGTATAAACGGTTATGGAAGAGGTCATCTGTTGATGAATTTCGTCGAGTTTTTCGACCAGAAGCATAGGAAGCGCAACGTTGTCCTTTTCGTTCAACGCCGTTTCGAGAAGTTGGTCGAGCTCTTCGTTTGTCTGTTTGTAGAAAGTCCTCAGAATTTTCAACGTGGTAAGTCTTTCAATTCCCACAAGATTTACCGATTCGAGAATTTCATGGGAAGATTCGCCTACAAGATAATATTTTGTCAGGTTGCGATACTTAACTCTCCTTTTGAGCTTGTATTCTTTATTAAAGAACCTGTTGATATAGAGTTTGGAGCGCAGTAAAAACTTTCTCAGTTTGAGTATGGTTCCGTCTTCCGGCGACGGAGTGTATTTTTCTTCTTCGAGATCGATGAGATATTCGTATTTCAAACCGTCTGTCAGATCGATGAAAGCATAAAAGAGGTCTTTTATTAACGGTTCGAGGTTAAGAATTCTTTTTTCGGTTTTCTTTCTTTCCTCGCAAAGGGAGATGAGCCACTCGGAAAGATTCTTTTTAGCCCGCAATATTTCCATTCGTATTTTCGAATGAGTTATTGCCGGATCGCTGAGAAGCTTTTTGAGCGACTGATATTCGTCGGAATATTTTTCCGTCAAACTGACGAGAAGTTCGAGAGATTCTTCTCCGCGCACCTGAATAAACTTTTTATCGAAATCCGTCAGAATGTTGTTTGCTTTGATTAATATATTGTAGAGCGATTTATTGAGTTCGTCATGTCTGAGGTCGGGCTCTCTGAATTTTGCTTTAACTTTAGCGGGTTTTATAACCTTTTCGATTTCTTCTTTTGGGAGTTCCGCCGTTTGAGCCTCGTCGGCTTGAGAATACGATTTTGCTTTTGCAATTCCGATTTTAAATAATACGGGACCGATAAAAATATTCAACGCCACGACAGAAGTAATCAGATTTTTCAGTTCGTTTCCAAGTCCCGGCAATTTTTGACTTATTATAATTGCCAGCCCGAGCATCAGTCCGCCGATAGAAATAAATCCCATCCAGCTGAATTTGGTTATTTCAACCGGCTCGCGGGTCGTTTTGGCTGCCAATGTAATCGAGAGATAGAAAGCGAGCGCTCTGACCGCCACGATTATTATACCGATTACAATCGCTTCGGAAACCGAAATAAGATTGAGAGAGGCTCCGGCTATAGTGAAAAATGTAATAAATATCGGCAGTGAAATTTTTTCGAGTGGTTTGTGTATCTGCTCGCCGAAATCGCTGAAATTTTGAATTATAAATCCTGCGGTTACAAATGTAACAAGCATTTCAAGATGAAGCATGGTTGCAATTTCGCTGCCGAAGACCACGAATGCAACTAAAAATAGCAGCAATTCCTTGTTAATATATTTCATGTAGAGCAAGCCCGCGCCGCCGAGAATTCCCCCGAAAAGTATCGAGAAAAGAAGCTCTTTCCCGAGCGCAATAAACGGGGACTCGCTTCCTGTTGAAATCGACAGAATGGACGCCGAAATCGTCAGCACGACTGCAAGCAAAAGTATTACTAATATATCTTTCAGTATGGCGGTGCTCAATATCAAATCGACAAACCTGCCTTTTGCATTCGATTCGTTGGCTACTACAAGCGTAAGTTCAATCGACGTGCCGAGCGCTATTACGGAAAGTAACAGTCCCGAAGCCAATTTTGGAGCCCAACTTTCGCCTGCCAGGAACGGAATGAACGGCGACAACAGATAAACCGTTCCGGTTATCAATATAAATATCGTAATGGTTTTGAAAAGGAGAATAAGCAGCGAGGATTTCAAAAAAGATTTTATCGCATTGACTTTCAATTCCAACCCTGCGGTAAGAGCGATAAGCGCAAGCGTGACGTTGTTGACCAGACTGATGTCTTGGATTACCTGATTGTTAAAGACCTGAAGAAGTTTGGAGCCGAATATAAAGTAAGAATACGGACCGAAAATTATGCCGATTAAAAGATATCCGATTACGCGCGGCAGTTTAATCAAAGCAAAGATTTCGCCGAGCGCAAACGAAGCTATAATCAGAAATCCTAGAACGGCGAGCGTTTTGGGATTTATAATACCCGTCGATTCTACCTGAATAGTTTCGACAAACAGAAATATCGAGAATAAAATCGATATAACAATAATTCTTCTTAGAACAGAAATCATTTTGCCGCTCCCCTGATTTCGCCGGCGTCAATCAACAATCGCTTGGACAATCTGTAACTGATCAATCCGAAGAAAATCATGGATGTTAATATACAGCTTACAACAAGATTTGTGAACTCGTTCTGATATACGTTTATGTAATCGACTATCATTGCGCATACGATTATATCCTGAGGCAACAAGCCGAGTCCGATGTTAGGTATCAATTTATCCTTTTCGAACGACGAAGCGTAAGCCAGATAGCCCGAAAATCGTTTCGATACAAAGCGAATTAATATGAACGCCGCAGCGGCAACAATAAAGAATATCGGCGGCAACGGAATCCAGTTGAACCCGGCCATAATTACAACAAGTATTCCGACCGGATCGCTTATTTTTGTGAGCGGCTTTTCTATTTTACCCGCTATTTTGGAAAAATTTGCGAGTATAAAACCGAGAATGAAATTCATAAAAAGTGGAGAGATGTTGATGAAATAACCGATTCCGCTCGTAAATACTATTGTGCCGATAATTGCCACAAAAAATTTTTTTTCGTCTTCCTCTCTGCCTAAAAATAAATTGAGTAAAATTCCGATTAACAAAGCAAGCAGTATGCTCGTTACTATCCACTCTATGGGCGATTTGATAAACGTATTCGTCGAGCCGATGTGAATAATTCCAAAGAGAAGTCCGAAGAGAAAAATGTTTATGTCCAGATTGATTTTTGTAGATACGTCGAGCGCGGATGTGATTTTACCCGTGATCTGATATCGATTCATAATCGATTTGATCAATGAATTCGAAGAAACCGAACCCATAATGCCGAGCGCCGCCGAAGCCGCCAGAATATTCTCTATTTTGGAGCCCGGAAAAAGATAAAAATAGAAAACGAAAAAGGATATCCCGCCAATTACCAATACTGAAATAATAATATCGAAAGTAGCTACGCGAATGTGTTCCGAGTCGGCGTTTTGGAAATCGCTTACTTTGAATCTGAGTCCGTATACCAAGCCGATTATACCGGTGGCTGCCGCAATGCCGGGCGCCATCTGCCGCAGCATGTTGTCGTCTACCAGATTGGGTATGTTTAACCCGAAATTGACGTTCAACCAGCCGGAAAACGAAGGACCGAGCAGTATTCCGAGCAATATATATTCCAAACCCGCAGGCAGGTAAACTTTCGTTAATAGTTTTTGCCTGAATAGGTTTGCGCCTAAAAATCCAACAACAAGAACAATTAAGAAAATAAAAAGAGGCGACATAGCCTTATCGTATTATTCTGAAAAATCATCCGTTAATTTAACGAAAAAAGTTGTTTTTTCTGAATAAAACATTTTATCCCATACCCTAGACAGGACGCAATTTAAAAGCGCTTTTTACATTTTTTTTAGTCTGTTGTAAAATTGCCGGAACAAGACCTGCTCTTTTTAACGAAATCCGTAAACTTAATTTTTTATATTTGTGTCAAAAAAAAACAATTGTTATGACGATAGCCGAAAAACAGAAAAAGTTAGTCGAGGAGTTCGAACAATATACCGACTGGGAAGAACGCTACAAACACTTAATTGAACTGGGGCGGCAGATGCCCGAAATGAGCGAAGAACTGAAAATCGACAAATATAAACTCGACGGATGCCAGTCGCAGGTTTGGATTAAAGCCGAATTGAAAGACGGTAAAATTTATTTCGTAGCCGACAGCGACGCGGCAATAGTTAAAGGCTTGATTGCGCTTCTTCTGAAAGTTTATTCGGGGCACACGCCAGATGAAATATTGTCCAATCCTCCCGAATTTTTAAAACAAATAGGTATCGACAAACACCTTTCGCCAACTCGCAAAAACGGTTTGGCTGCAATGATGAAGCAAATTCAGATGTACGCGGTCGCTTTCAAAACCCTTGCTGGAAAGAAATGACTATCTGTGTTGTTCGATCAGATCGGATTCCGGGCACTGATTGCATTCGAATTGCAGCGTAATATGGTGAATGTCGAATCTGTCGTGCAGCCGATCGATTATCTTTTTTCGAAGCCTGTCGCTTTCGCTTATTTTCATATCCTGAACGTTAACATGCGCTTCGAGGTGTATGTCGTTTTCGCCCACCATCCACATGTGTATGTGGTGGATGTTTTCCACTTCCGGGAATTTTTCCACTTCCAGTTGAATTTCTTCGATTGAAATATTGGTCGGAGCTCCTTCCATCAATACGTGAATCGCTTCGAGAAGTATCGAGTAGCTTTCTTTAATAATATAAACGCCGATGAGTATCGTCAAAAGCGGATCGATCCAGTGAATTTGCCAGAGTATTATTGCAATACCGCCGCCCAGCACCGCCACCGACGAAATTGTATCGCCCAGTAAATGCAGATACGAAGACCGGATGTTCATGCTCGATTTGGAATCTTTTCTGAGAAGCAATACGGCCAGTAAATTTGCCAGCAATCCCACAAGCGCAACTATGCTCATTATTCCCGGTTCGATGACGACCGGCTCTGAGAATCTCTTTACGGCTTCGTAAAAAAGATAGAAAGATATCACAATCAACACTGCCGAGTTAATAACTGCGGCAAGTATCTCGGCGCGTTTAAGTCCGAACGTATGACGGGGCGAGTTTTGGCGATGTTTCAGTTTTAATGCAATGTAACTGATTACAATCGAAATACTGTCGGAAAAATTGTGAAGCGCGTCGGATATCAGCGCCAAACTTCCCGATATCAATCCCCCTATTACTTCCGCCGCGGTAATGACGAGATTCAGCAGTATTACGAAAATCAGTCTTCCTTTGGTAGCCGTAAGTACGTCGCTATGTGAATGATTGTGTCCCAATTGTAATTATTTATTATTTTAATGTACAAAAATCAACATAGACGAGATGAAAAACAAATTTTACAATAATTTCGATATCAAACGTCTGAAAGAGAGCGAGCGTTCAAACGACTATCGAACGCCGTTTCAAATAGACAGAGACAGAATAATCCATTCCTCGGAATTCAGAAGGTTGCAGGGCAAAACTCAGGTTTTTTTGCCGGGCGAATACGATTTCTATCGCACGCGCTTGACGCATTCAATTGAGGTGGCTCAGATCGGCAGGTCTATTTGTAATTACTTGTGCAAATCGCAAAAAGAGTTTTTCAATGATGAATTTCATATCGACTCCGACCTGGTCGAAGCAATTTGCCTGGCTCACGATCTCGGGCATCCGCCGTTCGGACACGCAGGCGAGAGAATATTGAATAAATTGATGCTTGACTACGGCGGTTTCGAAGGGAACGCTCAAACTTTGAGATTGGTAACCGAAATCTTTTACCGCGACGGAAATCGTTACCGCGGTATGAATCCCACGCGCGCTTTCCTCGACGGCGTATTGAAATACAAAGCCCTGTTCAGCCAATTCGAAAGACCGGAGAATCATTTCCTTTACGACGAACAGGCAATCTATATCGATTTTATCTGGGAAAACGGATATGAATCTATTAAGAATGATACGGAGCTATTGAACAACTTCCGCAGTATCGAATGTCAGATAATGGACTGGGCAGACGACACGGCTTATGCTGTAAACGATCTGGTCGACAGCATCTCGGGCGGATTCATCAATATTGCCAAACTTTCCAAGTGGAAACAAATTAATTGCAAAACGGACGAAGAAGAAAAAATCGTCGAGGAAATAATTGATTGGATAAAAGAGGATAATTACAAGCAAAAATTCGGAGCCCAAATCGGCGAGTTTATTGCGGCGTGCTCGGTCAAAAAAAGAACCACTTTTATGGACGATTATACAAACAGATACGGGTTCGAACTCGTCGTTCCCGAAGAGATAAAAAAGCGGGTTGAAATTTACAAAAAGATTTCGGTCGATCTGGTATTCCGTTCGCCCACGCTCCATCAAATCGAATTCAAAGGTAATTCGATGATCGAAAAAGTGTTCAAACTGCTCGAAGAAAATTATATCGTAGAGCCGGGCTCGAGCAAACTTCTGCCCGATTTCAACGACAGAATAATTCGAACCGAATCCGAAAAGAACCGCAGGGCTCGTTTGGTTTGCGATTATATTGCCGGCGCTACCGATTCTTACGCGATGAGGATTTACAGAAGGCTCTTCGACCCGGACTACAGCTCGCTTACAGACCTTGTGTAATTGCTCAAAATATCGGGAGTGAATTCGGCGTCGTAAAAAGAGAGTAGTTTTCGGATAACCGCTTCTACGAGCGAGTCGGGACACGACGCGCCGCTTGTTATTGCAATAACGGGCGGTCTGTCCTTCGGCAGAAAATTCTTGCCGGTCGCCTCTTTCTTTTGTTCAATATCGAAGTACAGAATTTCTTCTTTCGAAATTATTTTGGAAGGGTCGGAAATAAAATAGGTGGGGAACTTGGCCGAAAGTATTTCGACCAGATGCGATGTGTTCGAGCTGTTATAACCGCCCACAACAATTGCCGCATCGGCGTTTTGTTTTGTAAGTTCGTATGTAGCCGATTGATTGTCGTTTGTGGCATAGCAAAGAGTGTCGCGAGTGTCCGCAAAACGCTCTTTCAGATTTTCCTCTCCGTATTTTTGCAGCATAGTTTGTTTTAGGAGGTTTGCAATTTCTTCGGTCTCTTCCGCCAGCATTGTTGTTTGATTGACCACGCCGATTCTTTCCAGATCTTCCGGAAATTTGAAATGCGGAGTAAGTTTGCCTTCGAAAAACCGGTAAAATTCTTTTTCGTTTTTATATCCCAATATAAATTCGGAAAGAATGCGCGCTTCTTTTAAGTCGCGCACGATAACCGAAGGCGAATTAAGCGAAGTGTGCGAAAATGTGGCTCGCGTTTCCTCGTGATAATGTTTGCCGTGAATTACGATCGTATAGCCTTTGCCGCCAAGGGCTGCCGAACGGTTCCAAACTTTCTCTACAAACGGACACGTAGTGTTATACGTTACAATGTCGATGTTTTTGCTTTTGAGCAGGTTTTCGGTTTCGACAGTGGTTCCGAATGCGGGAATAATTACGATATCGTCGCTCGTTATTTCATCCCACGGCACAAATTGATTGCCGTGGTTATCCATAATAAAATTGACGCCGTTGCTTTTTAAATCTTCGTTGACGTGAGGGTTGTGAATCATTTCGCTCAGCAAAAAAATTCTTTTGCCCGGATTCGAACGCACTGTTTTGTAAGCTATTTCGATGGCGTTTTCGACGCCGTAACAAAAGCCGAAATGACGCGCAATTAATAGAGTGATATTACCGAATTCCAGACGCGTCGGCGAAAAATCCTTTTTCAACGGGTCGGCGGTTTTGCGGTATGCTTTAATTGCCGAAATAATCGGACTTCTGTAAAAATCGGGTATATCGAACTTTTTCATATTAATTCAGCTTTTCACGAATTCTTTTTTCGAGAAGATCGACTTCGTAAACGTACCCGGGATAGTCGTCGTTGTTTCTTCCGGCTTCTCTGCAAAGCTCAAGCGTATCGAGCGCTTCGGCAAATTTTCCCTGGCGGTAAAGGAGTTTTGCTTTTATCAGGTACGTATAGAAATTTTTTGTAATCGAGAGAGCCTTTTCTATCCATTCCCCGGCTTCGTCCAGGAATACGCCGTTTTCGGCGGCGTAACGAGCGGCAACCAGATATACCTGCCAGTCGTCCGAACCGGCTTTTGCGAGAGCTTCTTTGATTCGTTTATAAACTTCTTCGTTTAATTTAATTGTGATGTCGAAAGAAATTTTAAGATTTTCCCAGCGCATTTCGACTGTGCAAACGGAATCCGAAATTTCGGGAATTAGAAAGAGGAGACGCTCCGTAAAGTCCGTCTTTTCGGGTTTTACTTTAAATCTCATGAGATCTAATTCCGGATCGTAATCGAGTCCCCAGCCCAGCTTTTTGTTAAGGATGACCGTCCATTCGTTATGAGACGGAATCGTAAAAATCGAATAGATTCCGGCAGGAACCGTTTGACCGTTTATAATAACGTCGGTGGTAAATTTGATTCTGGTCGACTCGTTTGCGCCCGTTCGCCAAACTTTGTCGTAGGGCACCAATCCGCCCCAGATTTTACGTCCTTTAACGCTGGGACGAGAATATTCGATTGAAATGTCGGTATAACCGATTCGTTGATAAACTTCGGCTTTCGGACTCAAACGCGGAAGTTCCAGTTGACCATATATTATGCTCGAGGCTAAAATTAAAATGGATAATATCTTTTTCATCGGGTTACCTTTCCAAAAAATTAATCGGGTTATCAATAATAATAAAGTTTCGTAAAATAAAACAAACGGCGGAGTATTTAAGTTCTTATAAAATGCGGTTGAAGTTGAATAATAAAAAAGAGGCTGCCTGAAAGGCAGCCCCCGGATAAACTATTTATCCTGCATAAAAGGATATCTGTAATCCTTTGGCGGAATGAAGTTTTCCTTGATTGTTCTGGCCGAGACCCATCTGAGCAGATTTAGATAGCTGCCGGCTTTGTCGTTCGTGCCGCTGGCGCGCGCGCCTCCGAAAGGCTGTTGACCGACCACCGCGCCTGTCGGTTTGTCGTTTATATAGAAATTGCCGGCTGCATTTGTAAGAATTTGGTCCGCAAGTTCGATTGCTTTTCTGTCCTGCGCGAAGATTGCGCCCGTCAGCGAATAAGGCGATGTCTCGTCGCAAAGATGGAGCGTCTCTTCGTATTTATCGTCGTCGTAAACGTAGAGGGTCAAAACCGGACCGAATATTTCTTCTTCCATAGTTTTGAATTTGGGATTCGTAGTAAGAACAACAGTCGGTTCGATGAAATATCCGATTGAATCGTCGTAGTTTCCGCCGAACAGAATTTCGGCTTCGTTCGAATTCTTGGCGTACTCGATATAACTTGTAATCGAATCGAAAGCGTTTTTGTCGATAACCGCGTTCATAAAATTCGAAAAGTCCTGAACGTCGCCCATCCGCACTGTTTTAAGTTCGTCTATCATAAATTCTTTAAGCGAATTCCAGATCGATTTTGGGATATAAGCTCTCGAAGCCGCGGAGCATTTTTGACCCTGGTATTCGAATGCGCCTCTGATGAGCGCCGTTCCGAGCGCTTTGAGATCCGCGCTTGCATGAGCAAAGATGAAATCCTTTCCGCCTGTTTCGCCGACAATACGCGGATACGATTTGTATTTCGACAAATTATTGGCAGCTGTTTTCCACATCGACTGGAATGTGGGCGTGCTGCCGGTAAAATGAATTCCGCCGAAGTCGGGCGAATCCATGACTATTTTGCCGACAATGGAGCCTGAGCCGGGTATAAAATTGATTACGCCTTCGGGTAGTCCCGCCGCTTCAAGGAGCTTCATAATCCAGTAGGCAGAATAGACCGAGCTCGAAGCCGGTTTAAGAAGCGCTACGTTTCCCATCAACGCAGGCGATGTCGGCAGATTTCCGCAGATCGACGTAAAGTTGAAAGGAGCCACTGCAAAAATAAATCCTTCGAGCGGGCGGTATTCCATTCGGTTCCACATGCCGGGCGGCGAGTGGAGCGGCTGGTCTTCATAAATTTTCATGGCGTAATATGCGTTGAACCGGAAGAAATCCGCCAGCTCCGCAGCCGAATCGATTTCAGCCTGGAATACGTTTTTGCTTTGACCGAGCATTGTGGCGGCGTTGAGTATATAACGCCATTCGGTTGAAGAAAGAAGATCGGCGGCTTTAAGGAATACAGCAATTCTGTCGTGCCATTCCATTCTCGACCAGGCTTTGTGAGCCTTCATCGAGGATTCGATTGCCATTTGAATCTCTTTCTCGCCGGCTTTATGGTATTTAGCCAGTACGGTTTTGTGGTCGTGCGGACAGACGGAATCGGCGGTGTCGCCTGTTTTAATTTCTTTGCCGTCGATAATCAACGGAATTTCGATTGTCTGCCGCGCCATTGAACTGAGCTGCTTTTTCAAGGCGTCGCGTTCCGGGGTGCCCGGAGCATAACTTTTTACCGGCTCGTTGGGTGGCGCCGGTACGCTGAATTTTGCATTTGCCATAACATCCCTTTTTATTGTGAAAGGATAATTTAATTTATGCCATAAAATTAGAAAAAATATGACAATTAAAAACCGGAATCGACAGGAAAGGAAAAGATTTGGATTGTCCAATGCCTGCTTGAAGAAACATTTTTGAGGTGGACTAAAAGATTGTCTTTGTGAGGAGTCCTGACATTGGTGGGACGACGAAGCAAACTCAAATTAATGTCAGCAGAGATTACTTCGCCCGCTGCAAGCGGGGCTCGTAATGACAAATAGCGAATAGAAATCGCCGGCTACGGAAAAAACAAACTCTGAAAGGACAGCCAGCCGTCTTTGCGACCCCGCAGAATGCGAGGGATACAAATTCTAAACAAAGCTTCGTCTTTGCGAGGAGTGAGCTTTATGCGAACGACGAAGCAAACTCAATTTAAGCCGTAGATCGCGCGAAGAGCGCAAAGGACACAGTCTTTCCGAATCAGCCAAAACTAATGGAGATAATATTCCACGCTGTCTTTCTGAACCCGCCAACGGCGGGTGAAGAATCTCGAAAAATTGTCGTGCGGATTATGCGTCATTCCGTCAGCGGCGGGTGAAGAAACTCTGTCTTTTCCCTTATCATTCAGCATGTAGCGGCATTCCTCAAAATTGTAAGAGGATGTGTTTGTTGATGTGAGTCGGAAAATGAAGACTACTCAAAAGCTACGGCAATTTATTTTGAAATATATAAGCAAAGTAAAACAAATTCCGTATCATACCCCTTCTTTTTTCAAAAAAGAAGCGGCTCGCACGCGTATTTTAAATGGACGGATATCCATTCAAAATGTAAGCGTAGGAGCCGCGACTTATTTTATTCATATTGATAAGTCATGCTCAAAGAATGTTTTCCGTCGCCTGTAAAAATTGTTTCGGTTAACGGAAAACCGTCCGGGTCATATGTGTATGTAAAACCGATTCCGTTTGATGAGCCTTCTGACGTAGTAACTTTATTGATAATGTTGTTTTTACTTTGCGTTGCAGGTTCATACAGAATATCTTTAAAATTATGCCAGGGATTAATTTTGTCGTCGTATTGCATGATGTGCCGGGAAGTCAATTTATTAGAGTAAAATTCTCTTATTTCGACTACGTTGTCAGCGTTATCATAATCATATTCGATGTAATAAAACAGGCTGTCCTGAGTAAGATACTGTTCTTTTTTAATCAGTCTGTTTTGATCGTCGTAAATGAATTTAAGATAGCCGTAGGGAGTGGAATCACTTCCTATATACAAATCCTGTTTATCCAGTCTGCCGTTCGAATCGTAGATAAACTTTTTAAGTATTGGGGTTCCGTAATTGTAGTGTAATTCATGTTGAAGTTTGCCGTCGTCGCCGTATTCGAATTCGATAGAAGTAGAAATTTCCGAATTGATAATCTGTTCGTATTTTATCAGGCGGTTGTCTTCATAATAGAACGCGGAATAGTTTTGTTCATCCTGAACTATTTTTGAAAGGCGTTTTGATACGAGTTCATTCTCGGGCATAACGCTATGGCTTTCTTTGCAGCCCTGGAATAGAACAGCCGCGAGAAGAGATATAAAGAAAAATGATCTTGTGCGTAACATTTTACTACTCCTTTTTTTGTATGTTGAAAAAAAGAAGTAGAATTATTTCATTTTATCCTCGTTATTAATTATAGAACATTCTCTTTTCATAGTCGTTTCGAAATACCGGTTCGGGATCATCGCGAAGCCGGTAATTTCTGACCGGCTTCGCTGTCTAAATTTATTTCCGTTCGATTTCTTGAATTATAATATCTTACTTAAACGAATATTAGAAATAAACGCTTAAACCGAATAACACCAAAGTAGTCATTGATAAAGCGTTCGATTTTTCTTTTACCATCGGAAGTTGTTGACCATTGGCAGTTAATTTCCGTTCGTTTTTATTCCAGCTATACGACAGATACATTAAGTATTCGGCGTGCACGCTTATATTCTTACGTATGAACCATTCTGTTCCCAGGATTCCTCTTAATCCGGCAGTAAAGCCGGTTCGATCCTCTTCATTTTTGTTGTTGGAAAAACTGCTTTCATTGCTATAACTTGTAAATGAAAACATTAGCCCGCTGCCGCCGTACATAATTAAGTCGCCTTTTTTTATCAGTTGCCATATATAATCCGTTCCAACGCCCAGAACAAAGCCTTTTAAGTCGTTTTCCGAAACGAGAACGCTGTCTTCCACTGAAGAGTTATATGTATCAATCGAGGGGGAAATAAAAAATCTTAGTTGATTTGAATTTTCCAGCATTTTCTTCAAAGCAATATCCATATGGAATTTGCTCAGAGTGAAATTATCCGAAATGCCGAAAGTAAGCGCGTATCGTGAATTCGACGTATCGCTTTGAGCCGATACAAATGACGATAACAACAAAGAGACAATTACTCCTAATGCGGTTTTCATTTTCTGCTCCTCTAATTGTGGTATAATGATTTTACTCATACGCTTTCTTAAAAAAGAAAAAGAAAGACGTATGAAAGAATCCGGACCCATAAATTTTAAACCCTTCCGTTTTAATCAGCGCAAGAAATAAAAATAGAAACGTAATGCTGCCGCTGTATTTGTCGAAATTAAAACGGCTTCTTATTGAATCCGGTAGAAATTTTTTGTACGGTAAACCCTCGTTAAATATTTCTAAAGTATGAACGTCTTCAAAATATTTGCATTGAATATAATTTAACCTAATAAAAATGTCAAGAATAATGTGTAATTAATACGGAGGTTATTCACTATCAAAAGTAAGATGGAAATTTTGCGGCTTTCCCGCGTTCCATGCCGGGCCCCTGCATTCCCTTGTTTCAAACACAAATTCGTATTTGCGACCCCGCAGAATGCGGGGGGATACAAACTCTAAACAAAACTTCGTCTTTGCGAGGAGGTCCGAAGAAGACGGAACGACGAAGCAAACTCAAATGAATACAGGTGAGATACTTCCCCGCCTGCGGCGGGGTCTGTATGACAAATTAGGGATCGAGTAGGTCTTTGTGGACGAGTGGTATGTGGGAAGCAAACACATATTAAACCGCTGAGCTCGCCAAGGACACAGTCTTTCCGAATCAGCCAAAACTAATGAAGATAATATTCCACGTTGTCTTTCTGAACCCGCCAACGGCGGGTGAAGAATCTCAATTCTTGAAAACCGAAACGCCTGATAAGCTGCAGACAAAATAACGAAGAATAAAAAACAATAAATTTAAACTAGAGAGTTGATTTTTTTTTTCTGGTGTAAATTCATTTTTAGTTGAAAATAAAAAAGAGAGACTCCTGAAAAATTAGTAATTTTTGGTTTAGGCAACTAAAAAAACTAAAAGGAGTCTCTTATGCAAAATACAAATAATAGGAACAAAA